>CAXNGR010000470.1:0-4326 GCA_964201265.1 Verrucomicrobiaceae bacterium | reverse complement strand
TGCGAGTACTGCGTGCCGAGCATGCGACCGAAGTAGCGCTGGAAGACTTCTTTTGGCGGGATCGCGCTGGAATCGAGCATTGAGCCGCTGGCGGCGGCGGTGTCGTCTGCAGCGGCTTTTTTGCCGGGGCCTTTCTTTTGGGCAGCCGCCTTCTTTTTGCCGGCATTTTGCGCCTCCAGGGTGCTGGCGGCGGTGGCGACCATGCTGATCATGCTGCCCACATCGGCCACGGTGGCGCTGCCATAGTTCGGCGGCACGGCGGCGAGGAGCTTCTGCACCTGCGCGTTTTCCCAGATGCTGGGGCCGGAAGGGTCTTTCATGCGGGAGAGCACCTTGTTCAGCGTGCTCGGTGCGCCGATGGAGATGAGGAGGTGCTTGCCGGTGTTGCAGTAAGCCATCTCGGTGGAGTTGTCCGAAGTTTGAGTGAGCTTGAGCGTGTTCACGCGGTAGCCCAGGTAGTCGCTCTCCTCAAAGGCACCGAAGCCCGCGCCGACATAGCGCTTCAGGCTTTCCAGAGCGCCGCCGATCTTGTCCGCGCTTTTGATTTTGAAGGCCAGCACCTGGCTTTGTTTGTCCAGAGCACCGTCTTGCACGGTGGAAATCTCATCTTCGAGGCTGCCGAAGAAGTCATCGCGAATCTTGAAGCCGAGCTGCTGTTCGAACTGCGGGATCTGCATCGTCACCATCATCGCCATGGGGCCGAGCTTCATGATCATGCCCATGAGGCCGTCGTAGAACTTGCCAAAGTCATAGCGTGTGACGCCGCCCTGGAGCACATCGCCAGGAATGAAGGCTGGCAAGGCAACCTCATTGGCCGTGGTGCGCATCAGGGAGACGATACCCACAGGCTTTTCAGGATGAAGGACGGTGAGGTCCGAGCGCATCTGCCCGTCCTGCATTTCCATCGTGAAGGCGATGGCCTGCAGCTCCTGCACGCCGAGCATGTTCATGATGACCTGCGGGGTGATGCCCATGGCCGCCATGGCGTCTTTCTCTCCGCCCTTTTTCGCCTTTTCAGCTTCGACCAGGGCTTTCTGCCCGAGTTCCAGAAACTTCACGCCATTGAAGTAGATCAGCATGTCCCCGCCGCCGTTGGTGAGTTGGCCGATCCGTGTCAGGTGCTCACGAGCATCCGCCGGTGCGTCTGCTGAGCCGCTTTTGACCGCGATGATCATCTGCTCTAGCAGCTTGCGGGAGGTGGCCTCGACCATCACATCCCCAACGATCGCCCAGGCGCTAAAGCAGGCGTCATCCTCAGGATCATCCGTGGCGATCTGAGCGCTCACGCCAGCGAGGTCGGCGGTTTCGATCTTCAAATCCGCGTTCTTCTTTTTCTCGGCCTCGACCTCGGCAAGCTTGTGCGCCTCGATCTCCTTCTGCTTTCCCGCGATCTCGCAGATCGAAACGTTGGGCGGGTTGTCTTTGAAATCTTCGATGTCATTGAGTACCAGGAAGCTCACCAGACCGCCGGGGTAATCCTTCAGCGTGTCGTACATGCCGGTGCCGTAGTGATCCTTGAAAAACTTGTCCCAAGGCGCATCGCCTTCCTGGCGCATCGGCGCGGTCCAGCGCTGCACGGCCTCATCCTGCATGAACTTTGCGAAGGTGCTCTTGTCCCAGTCGGCGAGCAGCTCTGGCGTGTTTTTCACCGCGATGACGGCAGTGGTGCCTTTCGGCATCAGATTGTACCACTGCTCCAGACGGTCTGCGGCGGAGGCGGGCAGGACGCTGGTGAATGCCAGGGCGATGAGGATGAGGGCGCGTTGGGGTTTCATGAGTTGAAGTTGAATGAAGGGCGTGATCACTACCGGCGAATCAGCCGCCAGTGGTTACAGATTCCGGCTTTGATTTTTCCGTCGGCGGAGCCGGTGGTGGCAGATAGCGGAAGCCGCTGTTCGGATTGCGCGGATCGAAGGCAAAGGCCTCGCGGTTTTTCAAAAACAGCTTCAGCACGTTCGAGGGAATCGAGAAGCCGAGGCCTTCCACGCCAACGCCGGCGGCCTTCATGTTGTTCACGCCCACGACCTCGCCACGCGCATTGAAAAGCGGCCCGCCGGAGTTGCCGGGGTTGATCTGCGTCGTGCTTTGAATGTACCAGCGCCCGCCGTTCTCACGCGCCCGGATGCTGACGATGCCCTTCGACACGCTGCGCTCCAAACCCAGCGGACTGCCGATGGCGAAGACCTCCTGGCCCTGCGTGAGCGTCTCTGAATCTCCCATCGGCACAAACGGCAGCGACGCGGCGGCCGGATCGTCGATTTGCAGGATGGCGAGGTCGAGGAAGCCGTTCATCGCGATGATTTTCACCTTCGGAAACGGCTGTTTCTCCAGCCCACCCGGCTTTTTGCGATATACCACGACGGTGATCTCACGCTCGCCCGCGATGACGTGCTGGTTCGTGATGAAGTAGCCGAGTTTGTTGATGATGAAGCCGGAGCCGAGGCCTGACGCGGTCTGGATCTGCACCACGGACTCTGCCACACGCTGGACGTTTTTTTCTACCGTCACCGCCTCACGGCCTGGTTCCACGAAATAGATGTCCTCGCCCTGCACCGCCGCCGCCTTGGCCGAGGCGATGGCTTTTTCGAGCACGGAGATCTCCGCGCGTGGCAACGTCAGCACCGTGTGGCCGAGATCGAGCACCACGGAATCCTCCCGCTCTTTCAGCACCTCGCCACGCAGCTCCGCGCCGTTTTTGAGCACGATTTTCACCGTGTCCGCCGCCAATGCGGAAACCGCCGTGCAGGCGGCCGCGAGAACTCCCAAGCTCAGTATTTTTCGCATCACGGACGCGGACTCTAGCGGACACGTTTGCGGATACGAGTTCTTTTTCCTTCAGCTTTGCAGTGCCCGCTGACGGCAGGCAGAGAGAGGACCGATCTTACTCCGTGCGTTTGCGCCAGTAGTCAGGCTCGCGGTGCAGGTGCATGACCGCAACCACTTCAATCCAGTCAGGCTCCAGCTGGTGATACACCAGTCCATAAGGAAACTGCTTCAACAACTTGCGCCGGTAGGGCGCGCCAAGGCTGCGCCAGGCATCCGGGTGGAGAATGATCTCTTCTTCGGCGGCCTCAATGCGCTGTTTGAACGCACGGGCCAGCTCTTTGCGGCAGCTCCGGTAGTAGCTGGCCGCCTCGCTCATTTCGAGAAGCGCTTCAGCAGTGTAGGTCAGGCGCATCAGGCAATGATGGCTTCGATCTGCTGGCTGACTTCTTCACGGCTGTAAGAACGAGTTTCTCCGCTCTGGCGTCGCTTCACCCTGGCATCCAACTCAGCCCGCCAGGCGGGTGACAACTCACGATCATCCTCAAGGCTGACGATCAGCCGTTCTGCAAGGTAGGACCGCTCAGCATGTGGCAGTGATAGCACGTTCTGCAAAACGCTGGTGATGTCGAGAGCGGCGGCAGTCATGGGGAGAGTTAACAGGCCGCGACGGTGATTTCAACCACGGACAGGCAACGAGGTAGAGGAATCACCCACGCATCGCCCGCTGGCGCAGGAAGTGGTCGGCCAGCACGAGATGCACCATCGCCTCGACCATCGGCACGGCCCTTGGCAGCACGCAGGGGTCATGGCGACCACGGGCGGACAGCGTCGTGTCCTCGCCGGTGTTAGTCACGGTCTTTTGCTCGCGCAAAACGGTGGCGGTGGGTTTGAAGGCCACGCGGAAGACGATCTCCTCGCCGTTGCTGATGCCGCCTTGCACGCCGCCGCTGCGATTCGTGCGGGTGCGGACGTTTTGACCGTCCATGTAGAACTCGTCGTTGTGCTCCAGGCCGGTCATCGTGGTGCCTGAGAAACCGCTGCCGATTTCAAAACCCTTCGTTGCAGGCAGGCTGAGCATCGCCTTGGCCAGATCGGCCTCCAGGCGGTCGAAAACAGGCTCGCCCAGACCCGCAGGTACACCGCGCACGACGCATTCGATCACACCGCCGACGCTATTGCCCTCACGGCGGATGTTTTCGATGAGCGCGATCATTTTCTCCGCCGCCACGGGATCGCAGGTGCGCACGATGTTCGATTCGATGACCTCGGAGTTCAGCGCGGAGCCGGTGGGCACCTCCGCGTGGATGTTTTGCACCGTTTTGACGTAGGCGAGCGCTTCGTAGCCGGAAAGAGAGTGCTGAAGCACTTTCCGTGCGATGGCACCAGCGGCGACACGGCCAATGGTCTCGCGTGCGCTCGATCTGCCGCCGCCGGAGACGGCGCGGATGCCGTATTTCGCGTCGTAGGTGTAATCAGCGTGGCTGGGGCGATACGCCTGCTGCATCTCGGTGTAAGCCGAAGGACGCTGGTCGGTGTTGCGCACGAAAATGCCAATGGGCG
>CAXNGR010000469.1:0-4334 GCA_964201265.1 Verrucomicrobiaceae bacterium | reverse complement strand
TGGTGAAACGACGCGCCCGTTCAGTTCCCGGATGTTTTTCCTGCTCCGTCTCGTCGAGCCGAATGGCAAACGGCAGCTTGTAAGATCGGTGGTCGAGCGAGATGAGGTATTTGTCGGCACCCACGGTGACGGTCCAAGGCGCGGCGGCGAACTCCCACAGGATGCCCTTCTGCTCCTCGCCGGATTTTTTATCCTTCACAATGGCGATGCAGGCGCTGGCGAGTTGTTCATCCGGCAAGGCGGCACCCGCATCATCGAGCGTGGCGACTTCCTGGATGTAGTAGCCGTCCACCGCGTCGGTTCGACCGCTGGTGTCACGCTTTGGCTGCGCATGCTGCTTCCAGTTCGTGATCATGAGGTCAAACGGCAGACTTTCATGCGTGAAGGTGCGGCCTTTGCCCGCAGCGAGGTCACGGTATTTGTCATCGCCGATCACCAGCACGCTGCGCTTGGCCTTTTCATCCGTCTGCACCTTCTCGATCTCGATCACACGCTCGTGGAAGCTGCGGAACTCATCGCTCGTCTTCCCTTCCGCGAGTTCCAAGCTGCCTTCCTTGGCAAAGTGGTAGCTCACCGCGCCTGCGGCGATCATGAACAGGATGGCGAAGTGAGAGATGATCACGCCGATGGTCTTCGGCGACTTGCGGATGCGCACGATGCCGCCCAGCAACAGGTTCACGAACAGGATCGCCATCAACGTGTAGCCGCCAGGTACGATGTAGAGCGGCAGCGTGATGTTGCCGATGTCCCAGTAACCGTTGAAGGCCAGCGCACGCCAGCAGGCTCCAAAGTCGATGCGATCAATGAAGAACGACTCAAAGTAACGCGCCTGGCTGGCCACCAGGCCGTACTCCGCCTGCTCCAGCGTGCCAAGAAAGGTGATGAGCAGCAGTCCGGCCAGCGTGAAAGTGGCAAGACCGAAGCTGGTAAGGAATGCGAAGACTTTCGCGAAGAGAGATTTTGGGGGAGGTGACACGGTGGGAATAGCGTGAGCGGACAATGACGAAATCAGAATGGCGAATGACGAATGAATGACGAAGCCCGAATGACGAACGCGAGCCATTCGGGCTTCGTCATTGGATATTGATTCGTCATTCTGATTTCGGATTTCGTCATTGCTGCGGCAGATTCGGTTTGATCGACTGGCAGAAGGCGTCAAACGCGGCGGCGTTTTGATCCACGAGCGCCTTGGGTCCGGTGAGTTTGACGAAGATCGTGGCTTGTTCCGCGCTGTGGATGAGACCCAGCATGCTGTAGCCGGGTTGGGCTTGCTCGGCACCGAAGGCTTTGAAGTCGCCGTCGAAAGCCACGAAGGTGGCATCGCGATTGAAGAAGGGCTTCTTCGGCAGCTTGCTGATTTCGTCGGCTGTGTAGGCGGGCTGGCCCATCTGCGTGCGCCAGCGGTTCACATTGGCCTCCAGGCCACCGGCCGGGCCGGGCATCAGCGAAATATAGCACTCCCCTTCTTGATTGGGTCCGAAGCGCAGGTCGAGTAGGCGCATGCCCATCGGATCTGGCTTGGAAGATTCACTCCAGCCTTCGGGAACCGTCCAAGTGAGCAACTCACGGAAATTAGGACGCTGCTGCGGCTCTTCCTTGGCATCGTCAAAGAAGCGCGTGGCGCTGGGTATATCGACGTTTGGCTTCGGCGCGTGACTGGAAACCTCCCGTGTCTCGGTGATGGACTCACGCTCACCGAGGCGGTCGCAGGAAGCTGTGAAAAGGCCGCACGCGATGGCCGCGCAGCATGACAGGGGTTGTTTCATCGTGGGGGAACGCATGAGAGGGCAGGATGTTTAGCAGCATCCGTTGGGAATGACGAATGCGGAATGTCGAATGACGCACCCGGAAGATACGAAGCTCGGCGACAGTCGTCTGCGACGACTCATTCGTCAGTCGTCATTCTGAATGCGTCATTCGGATTTTTTACTCACGAACCCTTATGGTCTGTGTGACAGGCCTTGCAGTTCACGGCAGCTTTGAAAGCAGCGATGCCCGTGGCGTCCTTGGCCTGGATTTTCTTCACGGAGCCGATGAGTGCTTGGCATTTGGCGACCCAGGCGGCTTTGTCTCCCTTAGGCGGCGTGGCGGCGCACATGTCCTGATAGACCTTGAGCATGGTGGCGAGATCAGGGTCGGTTGCAGTGCCTCCGGCGATTTTTTTGCAAAGGGCGTCGTCAGGCTTGTGATACTGCTTCATGGCCGTTTTGATGACATCACTGCCAGCAGCGGGTTTCGCGGCTGGAGCGGCCTTGGGATCGGCTTTCTTGGGATCATCCTTCTTCGCAGGCGCTGGCGGCGGAGCGGGTGGAGGGGCGGTCAGTTTGGCGATTTCGGCTTCGCTGAGTCCGACGTTCACTTTGAGGCCGGGAACCTGGGATTCGAGAGCTTTGGCCCCGTTTTGCGTCACGCCGGTCTGCCAGACGAAAAGTTTCTTCAATCCCTTCGCTGCCGCCAGTTTGGCAATGCCACCATCGGTGGTCTTGGTGCCGTAGAGGTTGAGGTATTCGAGTTTTTGCAGCGCTCCGAGCTTGGCGAGGCCCGCATCGCTGATCTTGGTGTTTTCGAGGTGAAGGCGCTCCAGATTGACCATTTTCACCAGCGTGTCAGTACCAGCGTCGGTGATCTGGCTGCGAGCAAGATCGACCCACAAGATGTGTTGGGCGATGGGGGCCAGAAGGGCGAGTTCTTTGTCGCCAAATTTGTCTGCGGCGTTGATGACGCCGAGGCGGAGCTGCTCGGTGTCCTGCGCCAGCGGCATGAGGGAGGCGTTGAGTGCCTGCATCTTGGCGGTGATCTCGGCGACCAGCTTTTTCTCGGCGTCGGAAAGCGCGGCGGGCTTTGGTTTCTCGACCTTGGCCGGAGCGGCAACTTTGGGCAGACCTTTGGCAAGCAGCACCGCGAGAGCGCCCTCAACTTCGGCTGTGGGCTTTGTGGCAGCCACGGTGGCAGTGTCCGAAGCTCCGGTTTCGATCCACCATTTCAGGATGGCGACTTCTTCCTTCGTGAGCTGAGGCTCATCACTCGGCGGCATGTGCTCATCGTCATCGGTGGGGAGGTTTGCGCGGACGAGCATGAGGCTGTCTTTGCTATTCTTGGCAATGACGGTCGTCGCGCCATCGCCGCCACCTTTCATGATGGCTGCGTAGTCGTGGAGTTGGAGCTTGCCCTTCTTCTTTTCTTCACCGTGGCAGCTCACACACTTCGACTGCATGATTGGGGCGATGACGTCACGATAAACGACGGCCTTGGCAGCGATGGCGGCGTCCAGTTTGCCACCAGCGGCAGGCGCGGCAGGCGCGGCAGGCGCGGCAGGCGCGGCAGGTTTGGCGGCGGCTGGGGCCGGAGTGGCAGGCTTGGCCGCAGCGGGGGCGGCTGCCGCAGGCGCGGCAGCAACCACGGCGACGGGTTTGGCGTCATCCTCGGCGGTCCAGCCGTTGTTGATGTGCGTTTTGGGCAGCTTGGCCTTCAAAGCGGCCACACCGGCCTTGGTGACACCGCTTTGCCAAAGATAGAGCGCCTTCAGTTTGCCCAAGCCGGCCAGTTTCGCGACGCCGACGTCGGTGACCTTGGTGCTGTAGAGATTCAGATACTCCAACTCGGCGAGGCCTTTGAGATGATCGAGGCCCGCGTCACCGATGCCCGTGCCTTCGAGATGCAGTTCCTTGAGGTTCTTCATCGCCGCGACTTTGGCGAGGCCAGCGTCGGTCACTTTGCTGCGGGCGATGTCGAGAGAGGCAATTTTGTCGGCGATGGGAGCGATGGCATCAAGACCGGCATCTGTGAACTCCTTCGCGACATTCAGCGCGGTGAAGCGGTATGCTTTCGCATCAGCGGCGATGGGCATGAGCGAGGCACCGGTGGCGTTCACTTGCTTCATCGCGGCCTCAACGGCGGGATCGGCGGCTTTTTTGTCATCGGCGGCATGCGCGGTGAAGGCGAGTGCCAGGGCGAGGATGAGGGAGGTTGGTTTCATGAAAACAGAGCTGGGGGCGGTATTTTGAACGAGGCAATTAAAGGAGCAACTTGGACTAACCTTTCACAATCGCCTCGGCGGCTGCCTTGATGTCGGCTGGAATGACACTGAGGTCCACTTTTTGGGAGTTGCTGGCACCTTGCTCAATCCACCACTTCAAAAGGGCGACTTCTTCCTTCGTGAGCTGATCCTTGCCCTCGGGAGGCATGTGCATGTCCTCGTCCTCGGCAGAAGTCACAAGCTGGTAGGTGAGACTGTCGGCAGGCTTGCCTGCGACGATGTTGTTTTTCTTCTCAGCACTGTTTTCGCCACCGGCCATGGTGAACTCGAAGGTGTCGAGCCGCAGCTCGCCTTTTTG
>CAXNGR010000468.1:0-4348 GCA_964201265.1 Verrucomicrobiaceae bacterium | reverse complement strand
CATCGACGCGATTCAATCCATCGGCAGTGCCACTGTGGACGGTGTGAACACGCTGACGCCGGGGGAACCGGCGGAGGTGACGCTGAGTGTGAGCGGCGGCACACTGCACTTCACCTTTGGCATTCCTGCGGGCCTGAATGGCAGCGACGGTGAGCAGGGCATTCAAGGCGAGCCTGGCATGCATGGGATGCCTGGAACGCCAGGAGAGGTCTCGTTCCAGCAACTGGCGGATGCCATCGCCACCACCAGCAGCAACAGCAACGGGGTGGACACGCTGGGGCTGGCGGTGAGCGATCCGCCTACGCAGGCGGAGGTGCAGCAGATCGCGGACAAGCTCGATGAGCTGATCAATGCGCTGCGGCGGTAGGGCGCGTTGTCCTCAACGCGCCGAAGAACCCGGCGGCTGGGAGTGCTCCCGGAACCGGCTAAAGCCGGGACTACAGTGCGAAGAGGAGCTGATCCATGCGCTGAGGCAGTAGGGGAGGGCGCTGCGCGCCGTTTGCGGTGGTTTTCGAACAACTGCCGTCTCGGGCATCAGCTTCAGCTTGAAGATCCGGCCAATTCCGAGATTGAGGGCGTCATCAGCTCGTTTGAGTGCGCTTTTGCCATGCAGACCGCCGTGCCAGCGGTGCTGGACATCACCACGGAGACAGACGCGACCGTGAAACTCTATGGAGACACCCAATTCGGCAAGCAATGCCTCCTGGCGCGTCGTCTCGCCGAGGATGGCGTTCGCTTCATCCAGATCGGCGTCGGCGGCTGGGACAACCACAGCAACATCCAAAGCTCCTTGCAGGCAAAAGGGGCGGAGATCGACGGCCCCATCGCCGCGCTGATGACAGATTTGAAAGACCGCTCCATGCTGGAGGACACGCTCATCGTCTGGGGCGGCGAGTTTGGCCACACGCCCCGTAGCCGCAATGGCGGGCGCGATCACAACAACAAGGGCTTCTCCATGTGGCTGGCGGGCGGAGGCGTCAAAGGCGGCCACCGTCATGGTGCCACCAACGACATCGGGGCGGAAGCTGTCGATGGTATGGTCAGCATGAGCGATCTCCACGCCACCATCCTGCACCTGCTCGGATTGAAGATCGAAAAGCTCACTTATCCCTTCGCGGATCGCGATGTGCGCCTGCGGGACAACCCAGGCACGGTCATTGAGGAAATCCTCGCCTGATCTCAGGCTCTCAGCGGCACCACCTTGCGGTCCAGATCATGCACGGCGTGGATGCGGCGGACGGTACCGCTGCGTGAGCGCATCAGGATGGAGTGCGTTTCGACGCGGTGTCCGACAAAACGGCAGCCTGGCAGCAACGGGCTGTCGCTGATGCCCGTGGCGCAGAATAGGGCGCTCTCACCGACGATGAGCTCAGGCACGCGGAAGACCTGATTCAGCTCCGAGGCGGAAACCTGTGAGGCTACTTCGGCCCGGTGCGCATCGTCATGAAACCACATGCGCATCTGCATGTCACCCCCAAGGCATTTCAGCGCTGCGGCGGCCAGGATGCCCTCGGGAGAGCCGCCCATGCCGACGTAGAGATCACAGTTGGCTTCGGGCATCGACGGAGCCACAGCGGCTGCGATGTCGCCATCCGTGACCATGCGCAGCGCAGCGCCGGTGCGGCGTACTTGATCGACGATTTCGTGATGGCGCGGACGATCCATGGTGACGATGACGAGGTCGCGCTCACGTTTGCCCAGCGCTTCTGCCACAAAGCGGATGACCTCTTGCAGCGGCATGTCGAGAAAACAGCGGTCGCCCCGGCCTTCCAGCGCGCGCTTCACGGCGGGGCCGTAGGCGATCTTGTGGCTGTAGAAGCTGGGGATGCTCTTCATCGCGCAAGGGGCACCTTCCGGGATCTGGGCCGCAGCGATGACAGAAATGCTGTTCGGCAGGCCTTTGGCGATGTTGCTGGTGCCGTCGATGGGATCGAGCGCGATGTTGAAGCGCGGGCTGCCATCACGCCAGGTGCCGAGGTGCTCGCCCACGAAGATGCCTGGGGCGTTGTCCTTGATGCCCTCGCCAATGACGACCTCGCCACGAATGTCGAGGATGTCGAAGACGCCGTAGATCGCACTGCATGCCGCGCCGTCGGCCAGCTCCTTTTCACCACGTCCCAGCCAATGGATGGCCTGGAGCGCGGCGTTTTCCGTGGCACGGACGAATTCAAATTCGAGGACGCGTTCGAGGTCGTGAGCGCTGCGCAGAGGGGGTAGGCTGGTGGACATGGGAGGGGTTGGGTTCTGAATGCTAGTTCCTCGTTGCAAGATGCCAAGCACCAACAATTACCCAAAATGAGCGGGGGACGTGCAAGGCTTGCGTCAGCGCTGGCACTTCGGGCAGAAGAAAGTCGAGCGCTGGCCCAGTACGATGCGTTTGATCTTTGCTCCACAGACCCGGCAGGGATCGCCTTCACGGTCATAGACACGGAGCGTCTGCGCAAAGTAGCCCGGCTCGCCGCTTTCATTCACAAAGTCGCGCAAAGTCGTGCCGCCCATCTCTATTGAGGCTGCCAACACCTCACGAATGGCCGTGACGAGCTTTTCGAGGCGCGGACGTGTGACTTTGCCTGCGGGCTTGCGCGGATCAATGCCCGCCATGAACAGCGCCTCGCTGGCGTAGATATTGCCCACTCCGACGACGACATGCGCGTCCATGATGACGAGCTTGATGGCGGCCGTTTTGCCTTTGCAGGCCGCATGCAGGTGCTTGGCGTCGAAAGCATCGCCCAACGGCTCCGGGCCGAGCTCTTTGAGCAGAGGATGTAGCATCGGATCACCCTCAATCCATAGCGCGGCTCCAAAGCGGCGGGGATCGTGCAGGCGGAGCTGCTTGCCAGAGTCGAGCGTGATGGCCACATGATCGTGCTTCTTGAACGGTGCGTCTGGTGTAAGCACCCGCAGATTGCCGGACATGCCGAGGTGGATCATGAGCGTGCCCTTTTTTGTGCCAAACAGCATGTACTTGGCCCGGCGGATGCCAGAGTCGATCCGGCAGCCTTCCAGCTCGTGAATCGTGTCCGGCACCGGCCAGCGCAGGCGTTTGTCCCGCACGATCACCTCGCGCACGCGTTTTCCGATCACATGCGGTGAGACGCCGCGCAGCGTGGTTTCGACCTCAGGAAGTTCTGGCATGCCGCGCCTATGACGCGGCCTCAGGCACCTGCAACCCGGAAACAGCCGCGAGATGGGAAAGTCGGGTTGGTCAGGTAGTTGATGCAGCCTCGGGCGTTGGTGGAGCAAGCTGCCTGCCGTCGCTGGTGAGCGTGAAGGGGGAGCGGATGGACCTGTCTTTGCTGATTCATGCGATGTTCACCATGGTCATTCGTGTGGAGTCATTATTTAACGTCAAAGCCGTTAATACAATGCCTGCGACAAGTTTGGCCTCAGTTGGGAGTTGAGTGGGTTTTGCTTTCGCTGCATGTGCGGTGGATTTCAAAATTCAGGTCAAATGCAGAGCTTGAGTACTTAAATGTAACGAATTAAAAGTTAATTGAATGTGTTTTTAGTAATGCGGATGTCTTGTTCTTATCGTTAACAGAATGGATGTGACCAATGCGATGATAAAACATTGATAAACAACGATGAAATGTTTTTTTAATCCTCATTTGGTGTGAGGTCATTTTGTCGGTTTGATGGCATCTTTTGTGCCGAATCATGAGGTGAGATGTGCTTGGCGAACGAGGAACTTATTCACAGACATGTGGTAGGTTTAAGGTAACGCTAAAAACATTTCATTGTGATTCTGAGCCCCACGCCTCCGAAGTCTGCGGAGGAGTTCATGTTTACCAATCACTGATCGACTGGCTGCGAGTCTTCTTATTATTTTTGTTACCAAAACGTTACATTGCTTCAATCAATAGTTTGGTGAGGCGTGAGAGCTGCGTGGCCTGCCTTGATGCTTACGCCGCAGTTGGACTGTGATTTTTTTCGCTAAAGCCGGTCGAACTAGGTGCAGGCCTCGTCGCCTTGGAAACGGCAGGCCGGTGATCTGGTTTGCATGTGCTAGGAGGCTCTTCACCCTGGATGTCATGAGCACGCACGGTGGCACCTTCTTCGCAGGTTTTTTGGCCTTTTTAATAGGCACAGCGTCCCCGGTTACTGCCGAACCGATCCAGGTGAGTGGCCAATTCGTGCACGAAGATGGCAGTCCGCTGGCCGGAATGACGGTGCGCGTGGTCATCGGCAGCGAGAAGGCGTCGCGTGCGCCGGGAGCGGGGAAAAGCCTGACGACGGACGCGCAAGGCCGGGTGCGCTATCAGGTGGAGGCGCCGATCAAGCAGCGCCGCATCAAGCTGGACTCGATTTTCGCCCGACATGACTCGCGACTCGTGGAGGTGGGCATCGA
>CAXNGR010000467.1:0-4352 GCA_964201265.1 Verrucomicrobiaceae bacterium | reverse complement strand
GGCCATGATGCCAGGGTGAACCTCCCCACAAACATTTGGATCAATGGCCGCATCGTCAGCACTGCTGAGGCGCACATCTCTCCCTTCGACCATGGTTTCCTCGTGGGAGATGGCGTGTTTGAGACGCTCGTCGCTCGCGACGGCAAGCCCTTCACCCCTACTAGGCATTGGAAGCGTCTCGTCGCCTCCTGCGAGTCCATGGGCATCACGCCACCTGCTTTTGAGGTCTATTCACAGGCCATCCAGGCAGTCATGCAGGCCAATGGTCTGCATGACGCTCGTGTCCGCGTCACGCTGACTAGCGGTGATGGCCCGCTTGGCTCCGACCGTGGTGAATCGCCCGCCACGATGACCGCCGCAGCCACGCCACTCAAACCTTGGCCGCCCACCGACACCGCGCTCGTCGTGCCTTGGACGCGCAACGAGCGCGGTGCCCTCGCCGGCATCAAATCGACTTCGTATGCGGACAACGTGCGCGCCCTGGCCCTGGCGCATGCTCAAGGGGCAGGGGAGGCCTTGTTTGCCAACACGCGTGATGAACTCTGCGAAGGCACCGGCACGAACATCTTCGTCATCGTCAACGGCCGCGTGCAAACCCCGCCGCTCAGTTCCGGCTGTCTCGCAGGTGTCACACGAGGCCTCGTCATCGAGGCCTGTCAGGCCGCCGACATTCCCGTGGAAGAAATCGCCCGGCCCATCACCGTGCTGCAAACCTGCGACGAAGCCTTTTTGTCCTCCAGCACGCGTGATGTGCATCCGCTGGCGCGAATCGACCAGCGCGAGTTGCCCGGGGCCTCCGGCGCTGTCACCCTGCGGGTGGCGCAGGCGTTTCGGGATTACGTCGCGGGACGGGATGATCCATAAACCTCGCTCAACTGCCGCAGCAGTTTCTCCAGCTTGGTGTAGTAAGCCTCGTCGTCCAGTTTCGCCCGCTGCTCCTTGAGCTTCTTCAATTCGACTTCGAGCGCGTCGCGTTTCTTGCGCTGCTCGTCGGTGAGCTTCTTTTCCTCGTCGCTAAGCACCAGAACAAGCTGCGAGGCACGTTCGCCATCGAGCTTGGCCTCGGCGGGCGGTGCTTCGAGCACTTCACGTCGCGTGGCCACGCCGTCGCCGTTGTCTTCGATCAGCGCGTGCTCCGTGGCGAGGCGGCCTTCGTTCTCATAGAACAACGCTGCCGCTTTGCTGGCATGGCGGAAGGCTTCGAGAAGGGAAACCTGCTTGTCCTGATCGAGATCTGCATCCCCCAGCCCGCCGATGGCTTCGGCGAAGTGTTCGCCGAAGCGTGCATAAAAGACTTCATCCGGACTTTTCGTCGCCGTGATGATGATCCGGCCTTTGCCAGCCAGCGGACGAACAAATCCGCCGCTGGATGAGGCACCGTGAATGACCACGATTTCCTGCTTCAGCGGTGCCAGCCAGCTTGCGAGCTGTTTGGCGTCAAAATCTGGCCCTTCTGCATTAAATTTCGCTTCGCGACCATCAAACGTGCCATGGCCGATCAGCACCAGCCAAAGTGAGCGGTCAGACTGGGCCTTGGAGAGTCGTTCTTGTAGTTCTGTGGTGGTGTTTTCACCACGAAAGACTTCAGGCGCGAATCCCGCCTTGGAACAAGCAGCGGCCCAGGCTTCCACCTGTGCGGTGAACTTTTTCCCATACTCCTCCGCGCCATCCGCACCGCGCACGATGACGACGTCGAGATTTCGCGCGTGAAGAGAGCAGGTGAGCAGAATGAAAAGCCAGAGTCTCACGCCATGCCTCCTTTCCTTCGCCGCATCCACTCACCGAGCAGCAGCAGCAGGATCGCGATGAAAATCCACGGCGTGTGCCACAGCGGCGTCGCCAGCGTGACTTCAACGGGCACGCGGATGTTTTTCAGCATCTCGGGCAGTTCTGCGATGTCCTCCAGCGCGATCATCTTCCCGCCCGTATCACTCGCGATGCGCTGCATCAGTTCGCGATTCGGCTCCAACTTGGCGAATTCCATGGCCAGCGGATCATGCGTCCAGCCAACGGCCTTGGTGCCGAGTGCCGTGCGCTTTTCGGCGTCCTCCACCGTCGCGCTGGCGCGGTGGTTGCCGGGTTGAGTGGCAAAAAACTCCGTTTCAAACAAGCCAGCCTCTTTCAGGCTCGGTTCGGCAAAAAGCTGCGACTTGCTGCCATCTGGCTGCGTGACCTCGATCTTCACGATGGCGTCGCTGTTGGCTTTGAAGGCACGATCTTTGACGCGGACGGCCAGTTTCACACGCTCCTGGTCAGCGGCGTCGATCTCAGCGGCAAAGGTGATCGCATCCGCCACATCAACGACGAGCCAGCGCATCATCTGTCGCCACAGGCGGTCCATGTCCTTGTGCGCGTCGGCGTCATACAGCCCCCAGCGCCACAGATCGGCGATCATGAGGCTGCCTACACGGCCTTCACCGAAACGCTGCACGGCGACGGCGGGATACGAGTTCTGCGCATCGGAAACCGTCGCCAAAATGCTCGCGCCCGGCTTGATGGAGAAAGCAGGATTGATGGAATGAAACGCGGGCATGGCGGACAGACGCTTCTCATCTTCTTCGCGGTCCGTGCGCAGCCGCATCCATGACTCCAGCCAGCCTTCACGCGTGAGATTGAAGCGAGCGCCCTCCAGCGCCGGGCCGCTGGCCGTTTGATCGAGATACACCGGCAGCATGCGGCCGATGGGCGTGTTGTCATAACCTCCGCTGCGGTAGCACTCCTGGCCGCCGAGCATGAACAACGCGCCGCCGCGCTCGCTGACGAAGCGTTCGATGAGATTCATCTGCTCCTGCGTGAAAAATGCCGCCTCGATGTCGTCGAGAATGATGGCACGGAATTCCGCGAACAAGTCCTCCGCCGCTTTTGGGAAGCCGTCGTTGAGTTCCTTGGCGTCCTTGGTGCCGAGGCGGATGATCACCGGCTGGTCGTAGCGCTGGGCTTCCTCACCATCTTTGGCTCCAAAGCCACGAAACAGCGGGTTCACGCTTTCTCCGGCCTTGCCACGCCACTCGAACTTCGGTTCACGTTTTGCGATGCGCACCAAGGCTGGCATCTGGATGTCATCATCACCCGCGATGGCGCGGCGCAGGAATTTGTACTCCCAGTTCGGTCTGCCGCTGACGTAGAGCACGCGATACGGCCCTGCTCCGCGATCTGCGACCAGGAGGCGCGTGTTGTTGGCTAGGGTGGCTTCCTTCTCGCCTTCGTTTTGGAGTGCGAGCTGATAAAAAGTCACGCCCGGTTTTGCCACCGGCACACGCAGGCGCATCGTTTGCGCCGAATGGCCGCTCAGCGTCACCTTTTCGGACGCCACAACCTTTTTGTCCTCGCCCAGCACTTGCAGCGTCCCTTTGCCGTTCCCAGTCACACGAGCGGTGATGGTAACGGGCGCATCCTCAAACGGACTCGTTGCCACACTGGCCTCGACGATGCTGAAATCATCGGGTGGAGCCTTGTCACCGGCCAGCACGGTGAACACGGGTGCGCCCTTCGCCTCCGCCTTCCAAGCGGCGAAGTCGGTGGCATTGCCATCGCTCACCACGACCACGGCGGCGAGGTTCGAGCCGCCGGAGCGTAGCGTCATGAGGGTGCGGCAAAAATCCGAGCGTGTGCCGTCAAACTTCAAACCACGAAAATGCGGCACGCTCTTCGTTTGCGAGCCACCAATCATCAGCCGCAGGCGGAAATCTTCTCCCAAGGCCTTGATCCATGCGGCGTCGTCATCACTGGAAGCCAAAGCCGCTTGTACCAGTGCCGCACGGGTTTTTCCGCCCACGGATTCCGCCAGATTAAGCGATGCGCTGGCATCCACCAGCACCACGACCTCGTTTTCACCCTTCTTCGGCTGGGTACGCGTCCACAGCGGGTCGAGCAGGCACAGTGCCAGCAGGGCCAGCGCTGCCGTCTTGCACAGCATCGCTGCGAGGCGCTTCCAGCCACGCAGGGGGGATCTCACATAGCCCGCAATGAGCAATCCCAGCACCAGCACGACCACCCCGGCGGCCAGCCAGGTGAGATTCATGTTTTGCCAGACAATGCGGGGCATGCGTGCGCAGATAACGCCGTGGATAACGGAATGCTACAGGGGATGCGAAATTCGAGGGGTCGAAAAACAAAGTTCGGGATGCAGGATGAAGCATTCCGCGTTTCTTCCCGCACATGGCCCCCACGATCCAACAGCAAGCCGCCGCGCTCATCCAAAATTACTACGACACCTTCAACACGGGAGATCGCGAGGCCTTCCTCGCGCTGCTGACCGATGACGTGGCCCATGACATCAACCAAGGCGGCACGGAGGTGGGCAAAGACGTGTTTCGCGCCTTCCTTCAGCGCATGGACCGCTGCTATCGTGA
>CAXNGR010000466.1:0-4370 GCA_964201265.1 Verrucomicrobiaceae bacterium | reverse complement strand
GGCGGTTGAGGACGGTTTGCTTCAGCGGGGCGGTGAGGTGCTGGAAGGTGAGGGAGTAAACCATGTAGCTGCAGCGGTGCTTGAAGAGGCGGTTGAGGAGCTGGAAGTCCTTCAGGCTGCGGCCGTCGCTGCTTTGCGGCGCGCGCTTGGTGAAGGCGGTCTGGAAGGCGGGATCGCCCTCGATGCCGCCCTCGGGCAGCTCGGCCTCGTCTTTGAAGAGCAGGGCCTCGACGACATCCTCGGCGCAGTGGTCGATGATGCGGCGAGCGGTGCCGGTGGGTTCGGCTTCGATTTTTTCGCCAAGCTCGCGCTGGAGGCTGGTCTGCATGTGCATGGCACGCAGGGAGGTGTGGTTCGCCTTGGTGAGGATGTTTTGCACGCTGGTCTGGTGCTCCAGCACCATGAGGGCGATGATGTCGCTGGTTTTGCGCGGGTAGGGCGAGGTGTCGAAAATTTTGCCGAGGCTGGTGATGTTCGCGCCTTTCTCGAAATCAATGTCGATGGATTGGTCGTTTTTCTCGGTGGCGGTGACGTTGCCACGATGCAGGACGCTGCCGTGCCTGCCGGTGACGTACCAGCCGCCCCAGCGGTCCGTGAAAGGCGTGGTGGTATCGACGACGGTGCTGCCCTGGCTCATGATGGGATGGCCTTCGGGACCGGGATAGACGGAGCGCACGATGACGCCGGGCACTTCGGGGGTGAAGGGGCCGCCATGGCAGCTCAGGCAACTGTTGTCCCGCTGAAAGTGCAGCGGCTTCTGCGGTTCTTCATACGGATCGAGCAGGTAGAAGATGGGGCCGAGCTTTGGGTCGATGGTGGACACCTCAATGGCTCCGCCAATGCAGTAACCGACGTAGGCGTTGTCGCCGAAGTAAACGACACGCGGTGTTTGCGGGCTGATGCGGTCGTTTTGCTTGCTCGTTTTCGAGAAGACCATGGTTTGCGATTCCGGCGGGATGTCGAAGTGCTTCATAACATCGCGCAGCACGGTCCAGGCGTCCGTGCGGTCGATTTTCACCTTTCCGGCGGCCATGAGGCGTTCGAGGCGCTGAGCGGCGTCGTTCGGCTCGGTGTCGGAGTAGCGGATGGGGGCGTTTTCGTACTCGTCTTCGGCTTGGAGTCCCGATGGGAGGAAGAATGACGAAATCAGAATGGCGAATGACGAATGAATGACGAAGCACGAAGCCTGAACGGCTTTCATGCCTGAGGAAGAGATGAGTCGAGAGTTCATTTCTGCGGCAGTAAGATTCGGTTCAAGCGCACACCATCGACGCCAGCGACGAGGTCGCGCAGCGTGTGGCGGTCGAGCGTTTCGTAAAAGGCGTTCACGGCCTGAGCCAGGGCACCTTTGAGGCGGCAGGCGCCGTTGATGGGGCAGGTGTTGTGCTGCTTGTCGAAGCACTCGACGATGAAGGGCGAGTCCTCCGTGCGTCGCACGACCATGCCGATGCGGATGTCCTCCGGCTTCATGCCCAGGGCGATGCCGCCGCCACGGCCACGGCGGGTTTCGAGGTAGCCGAGCTTGGCGAGGTAGTTCACCACCTTCACGAGATGGTGGCGCGAGATCTCGTAGGACTCCGCAACTTCGCTCAGGGAAAAAGATTCTCCCTTCAGCGCAGCAAACATGAGCACGCGCAGGGAGTAGTCGGTGAAGAGGCTGAGTTTCATGCCCCGGTTTACGAGGCACTCGGCTTAAACTTGCACTCGGCGTGCATGTTTAACCGTGACATGCCAAAAGCGGCACACTCGCGGACAGGATCGGTGCAACGCGGGCACAAAAAAGCCCGGAGGCGCGTCTCCGGGCTTTCGAGAGGCAGGGCCAAGCCGCGTTTAGTGCGAGCAGGACTTGCAGTCAGCGGCTTTCTTGGCGCAGCAGGGTTTGGCGCAACTGGTGGCGCAGGCTTTTTTCTTGGGGGCGAACGGACAACTGGTGCAACTGCTGAGGGTGAGCGCCGATGCCACAAGGGCGAGTGTGAGGAGTGCTTTCATGGGTGTGTGGTGTTGTTGGATGCGACTGACGCTGGCGGAAAGCCTGCGCACAGAGATGAGACACTGTTCCGAAGCGGGTATTCCCGGCAATCTTAAAATTCAGGGCATGAAAAAGCCCGGAGGAGAGTCCTCCGGGCCTCATGGGTGAAAATCAAATCACCGCAGGAAGGATCAGCCCTTCTTGAGGGATTCCACCTTCTTGTGGGAGCTGACGGCCACCACGTCCTTGCCGACGAGTTTGTCAGCGTTCTTGACGGCAGCGGTGAGGGTCAGTTTGACTTCTTTGCCTTCGGCTTCGATGACGATGGACTTGGAGTCAGCGTCAACGGACTTGAGCTTGCCTTTGGTTTCTTCGGTTTTGCCGCAGCCTGCGAAGGCGGACACGGAAAGGCCGAGCACGGCGAGGGTGGTGAGGATGGATTTCATGTTTGGTTTGGGTGTGGTTAGCTTTCCGGCAGGGAAGTGACCGAGCGGACTTGCACGCATTCAAAACGATTGGGATGGGGGCTGACAATCAAAATTTTTGTGGGGGACGGCAAAAAGGCTCGTCAAAGCGCCCCGGCCTGTGCCACGCTGGCAGGATGAAGAACCGTGCCTCCCGCCTCCTGCAATGCCTGTTGTGGGTGTTTGCCGCCCCTTGCCTGGCCCATCCGCTGCCCGATGTGCCGGTGCGGGCGGATTTCGCCCAGGACGGGGTTTGGACGCTCCAGGTGGAGGTGGACCCGCGCTGTTTTGAGGAAGACCCGAACGTGGCACTCTCCGTGACGAACGCCGATCTCGCCCTTTTCACGCCGGAGCGCAAAGAGCAGCTCAAAACCACCGCCCGCGACTATGTGAAGCGCGTGGTCGAGGTCGTGCTCGATCCAGCCTCGCCCGTGAACCCCGAGTTCGTCTTTGAGTTCACCACCCATGAAAACGCGCCGCTGAAAACGCCGGAGGATGTCGTGGTGCTGACAGGAACGTGGAAAACCAAGGTGCCCGCCGGCACGACGGGTTATTCCATCAAGGCGCTGCCTGCAGGCACCCTGAGTGTGCTGTATCACAATACCGCCCTGGGCAAAAAGCTGGACCGCTTCCAGATCCTGTTCCCAGGGGAATCCAGCTACGTTTTGGACCTGAAGACCTTCAAGCCGCGTACCGATGCCCCGCCGCCAGTCACAGCGGACACGCCACCGGAAACCGCCGAGGTGCTGCCTGCCATGGACTGCCCGATGTGCGAGGCAGTTTCCGGCGGCGGCTATGCGATGCCAGCCGCTGCCTCCGTGGCCGGGATCGTGTTTCTCGTCACTTGGCTGCGGAAAAAGCGGGCGGACTGAGCACGAGGACGAACTTCCGTTTGCGCCGCCAGCACGTCCGCGTAAAGGCCGCCGCGTGAAACAGGCATTTGTATTGGGCGCAGGCATGGGTGAACGGCTCCGGCCGCTGACGGAACAACTTCCGAAACCGCTCGTGCCCGTGTTTCACCGGCCGCTCATCACCTATGCCTTCGATCATCTTCACGCGGCGGGGGTGGACCGCTTTGTGGTGAACACGCATCACCTGCCAGATGCCTACGCGCAGGCATTCCCGGACCAGCGTTATCGCGGCACACCGATCCAGTTTCGCAATGAAAGCCCGGTGCGGCTCGAAACGGCTGGCGGCATCGCCAACGTGCGCGATCTGCTCGGGAACGAACCCTTCCTCGTCTATAACGGCGACATCCTGACCGACCTGCCGCTCAAGCCGCTGCTCATGGAGCACCGCGAGAACGGCAATCTCGTCACCCTGGTGCTGCGCAGCCATGGTCCGTCGCTGCACATCGCGTTTGATCCGCGGAGAGGCCGCGTGACGGACATCCGCAACAAGCTCGGCACCGGCGATGAAGGGAAATACCTCTTCACTGGCATCTATGCCTGCGATCCGGCCATCCATGACTGGATCACGCCCGGCAAGGTCGAGTCCGTCATCCCCATCTTTCTCAACATGATCCGCGAAGGGGCCAAAATCGGCGCGGTGGTCATCGACGAGGGCAGTTGGTGGGATCTCGGCAGCCGCACGGCCTACCTGGCCGCGCATTCGGCTTTGAACGGCATGTATGCCCCCGCCATTGACCCTGCGGCCCAGATTGAGGACGGGGCTGTTTTGCGTGGCATCAACGTCGTCGGAGCCGGAGCCGTGATCGAATCCGGTGCCCAACTGGAAGACACCATCGTCTGGCCCGGCGGGCGTGTTGTGCGCGGTGCCCAATTGAAACGCTGCATCGTCCGTGGCGGAATCACCGCGGCGGGCATTGTGGAGGATGCGGACTTCTAGCTGCCAGGGTTTCAAGTTTCAGGTTTCAAGTTGTGCCGGAACGTGACCTCCATGAGATTTTCCAGCTTGAAACTTTGAACCTGAAACTT
>CAXNGR010000465.1:0-4371 GCA_964201265.1 Verrucomicrobiaceae bacterium | reverse complement strand
TCGATCTCGATGCGGGTGGATGCTGGTGCGTATTCTACGGCGTTGGTGAGGAGATTGGACAGTATGATGCGCAGCAGACGTGCATCGGCTTCCATCAAGAGTCCGGGCTCCGAGCGGAGGCGGAGGTCGAGCTGCTTTGCTTCCACCTTTTCAGCGCAGGGTTGCAGGCATTCGTGACACAGGGCGCTGAGATCGACGGTGGAGAGTTGGAGGGCCGTCTCACCGGATTCGAGCCGGGCGAGTGTGAGCAGGGCTTCGATCAGGTTTTCGAGCTGCTCGGCAATGGCGAGCGTGTGAGCCGGAAGCGCGGGATCAGTCTGATCCGGCCATTTCAGAGCGACCTCACCAAGCATTTTGAGTTCGGCCACGGGCGTGCGCATTTCGTGGGCGAGGTCGGCGCTGAAGCGTCTCTCACGCTCAAATCCCTGCTCAAGACGATGCAGCAGCTCATTGAGGGCCGCGTAGATCGGCTGCAACTCGGCGGGAGCGCGCGCCGCATCGAAGCGTGCCTTCAGCGATGGCGCGTCAATGTCTCGTGTCTGCTCGCTCAGCGTCTTCAATGGGCGCAGACCATGACGCAGAGCCATGGTGACGAGGAAAAACGTGCCCGCTGTCGCGAGCAGGCCCGCGATGCCGATGCCGCCAAGCAATGAAGCGAGCGTTCCCTCGATCTCTGAGGTTTCTTTGGCTAAAACGATGAAGCTGGAGCCAGCACCATGACGCCCCTTGCCCTTGCCTTTCGGTCCACCACCGCCTGCTGCCGCCGTGCGAAAGCTCATGAGCCGAACGGCGCGGCCATCGGCGAGCACTGTGGATGAAAACACAGGATCATTGCCGGAGATGTCCAGTTTGGGCAGCGTGACATCACCGAGGCTCTCGGAGCGCTCGCTGACCTCGCCTTGACTGCTCCACACCTGGTAGAATGAGCGACCTTGAGGGTCGTGATAGTCCGCCAGACGATCTTGCAATCGCTGACCGCGACCTCGCGCGGTGCCATCGTCGGAGTCTGAATCGCCGAATGCGGTGAAGCGAGCAAGTCGTGCATCCAAGGCAAGCGCGGTGTCGATGGATTGATACAAACTGTGTCTGACACTGAAATAGATGCCTGCGCCGGTGGCGCACCACAGCAAGGCCAGACCGGCGAGCAGCCAGAGCATGAGGCGCTGTTTGATGGACCTCATGCGGGACGCGCCTCCATCACATAGCCCTGTCCGCGCCGGGTATGAATCAGCGGCAGCGAACCATCACTCACGGCGATTTTTTTGCGCAACGCACACACGGCAGAGTCCACGACGTTGCTCATGGGCGAAACAAGATCGTCATAGATGTGCTCCTCGATTTGAGTGCGCGTGACGATCTGGCCGGCTCGCAGCATGAGATACTCCAGCAGCGCAAACTCACGAGCGGTGAGGTCGAGCGCCACGCCTGCTCGTGTGGCCGTTTTCGCCGTCGAATCGAGCGTCAGGTCGGCCAGAGTCGTCTCGCTGGCGGCTTTTTGATAACCACGGCGGCACAGCGCCTCCACGCGGGCCAGCAGTTCCTCCAGGGCAAAGGGTTTGACGAGGTAATCATCCGCTCCACTGCGCAAACCGGTCACACGATCAGCCACAGCATCCTTTGCTGTGAGAAACATGACGGGCGTGCGATTGCCCGCTGCACGCAGCGTCTTGAGGATGCTGACGCCATCCATAGAAGGCAGCATGATGTCGAGAATGGCGACATCGTAGGGGTGATCCTCCGCCATCTCCAGGCCCTCGCGTCCGTCGCCCGTGGCATCCACCGCGTAACCACTGCGCCGCAGCGCGAGCACGATGGACTCGCGGAGGCGGTTGGAATCTTCGACGACAAGGATGCGCATGGGTCAGAGTAGCTCGCTCGCCGACGCTGCAAAGGGGCGAATCGGATGCGGTATCGTAGCGACCCAAGATGATGCGAACATGATGGCGCGGACGGAGGTGTGATTGCCCGATTTTTCCCGGCACATCATGTTCACGTCATTTTCCACCTGCAAGATGGCTTCATGACGCAACCGACGACCCTCATTCTGCTTTTTGCCCTCACCACTGCACAGGTGGTTGGTCAGGCTCCGACTCCCGAAAAGCCGGGCGATACTCCACCGCCGACCATACGCGGCGGTTTTGGCAAAGGAAAGGGGAAGGGCAAAGGCCGCTTCATGCCACCCGTGCCTCCGACTCCTTCACCGGTGCCAGCTCCCACACCGGCTCCAGCATTGCCTCCGAGCACGCCGACGGGTCAGACGCCATCCGGTGCCAAGGGAGGGCAGGCTGCCGGTGCGGACTTCTTCCAGCAGAAGATCCTGCCCGTGCTTCAGCAGAAGTGCTTCAACTGCCATCAAACCGGGCGCAAAATGAAAGGCGGGCTCGCGGTCGATTCGCATGCGGCGCTGATCGCGGGCGGTGACAGCGGCACCTCGCTCGTGCCCGGTGATGCTGCGAAGAGCCTGCTCTATGTCTCGATGACGTATGCGGATGACGACTTGCAGATGCCGCCGCGTGAACGGCTCTCCGCGTCGGTGCTGGCCGATTTCAAAAAATGGATCGAGATGGGTGCGCCCTTCGGCACGAACGCCACTCCGGTAGCGACTAATTTCGCGCCTGCGGCTGCCAGGGAGAGCAGCGGCTTTTTCGCCACCCTCACGGCGGTGCTCGGCAACTCGGTCACTTACACCCGTGATGATGCTGGCGGCGGCATGATGCGTGGCGGCATGGGCAAAGGAAAGGGCAAGGGCGGCGCGATGCGCGGCGGAGGCGGTGAAACAACGCAAAACCTCGCAGACAAGGCGCTCATCACCTCCGCCACGCTGGCTCGGCGCACGCAGGATTTGCTGGTGGGCATCGAGTTGAGCGGCGGGTTGTCGAATCCGGCATTTGATGCAGTGCGGCAGGGTGGTGCGAGGGCGCATCTCGTCGTGAAGGACGGGCTGATCACGGAACTGAATCTCATCACGGCCCAGGAGGAAAGCGATGCGCCCATTGCCGTGAAACCCAAGCGTCCACCTTCGAAGTGATGCCATGAAACGACTCTTTGTATTCATTTGCCTCGCAACCGCCTGCAAAGCGCAGGAAGTGGCGAAATCGCGTGATTTTTGGTCCTTCCAGCCTCCGCGCAAAGTCTCGCCGCCGGTTGTCAAAAACACCGAATGGCCGCTCGGCATGGTGGACCGCTTCATTTTGGCAGCGCAGGAGCAGAAGGGCCTTTCACCGTCCAAAGCAGCGGAACCACGCGTGCTCGTGCGGCGTTTGTTCTTCGCGCTTTGCGGGTTGCCGCCGGCTGCGGACGTGATGGAGCACTGGCAGCGGGAGATCGGGCCCGAGCTGAATCAAACCGCCATCGCGGCGCTCGTGGACTCGCTGCTCAAGTCACCACGCTTCGGCGAGCATTGGGGACAGCACTGGCTCGATGTGGCTCGTTTTGCCGAATCCACCGGCGGTGACGCCAACGGCATCCATCTCCATGCCTGGCGTTATCGAGACTATGTCATCGACAGCCTGAATGCGGACAAACCCTTCGATCGCTTCATCCGCGAGCAGATCGCGGGTGATTTGTTGCCGATCTCATCAGACAATGAGTGGGCGCAGAACCTCGTCGCCACGGGTTTCCTCGCCGTGGGGCAGAAACTCGTCGGCGAGGTCGAGGATCGGAAGTTTTTCGCCGATCTCGTCGATGAACAGATCGATGCGACCACCCGCGCCTTCCTCGGCCTGACCGTTTCCTGCGCTCGCTGCCACGATCACAAGACCGATCCCATCCCGCAGGCGGACTACTACGCGCTCGCAGCGATCTTCCGCAACACGGAGACGCACTACGGCCTCATCAAAGCGCAGTCGCGGCAGTATTCCACGCTGCTCGATGTCACCGGCATGGGTTTGCCAGCGGGACGCGATGCTTTGACCGCGCAGCAGCTCGCGGACATGAAAACCGAGCGCGAGGCCGCCGCGCAGAACATGGATGACATCATGCGCACGATTCGCGGCGGCGATGGTGTCACGCGTGCGATGCTGCGGCGCTCGCGCACGCAGCGGGATGAAAGCGAGGCGCAGATGCAATCCTACGATGCCCAAGGCAACCCGCTCACCTTCGTGATGGGTGTGCAAGATCGCGATGCACCGCTGGAGACGCGCATCCTTGAACGCGGCGAGCTGGACAAACCCGTTGCTCTCGTTGCTCCCGGCTTTCTCCATGCGTTGCATCCGCAATCATTACCTCCCGTGCTGCGTCTGCGTGAAGGCAGCGGACGCCTGCAACTCGCCGACTGGCTCGCCAGCCCGCGCAATCCACTGACAGCCCGCGTCATCGCCAACCGCGCATGGCACTGGCTCTTTGGCCAAGGCCTCGTCCGCACCGTGGACG
>CAXNGR010000464.1:0-4371 GCA_964201265.1 Verrucomicrobiaceae bacterium | reverse complement strand
ATCCGCAAAACTTGAAGCTCTGGCTCAAGCTGAACGGTAAGACGATTCAAAACAGCAGCACCGCGCAGATGATCTTCGGCGTGAAGACGCTGGTGAGTTACCTGAGCCAGTTCATGAGCCTGCTTCCCGGTGACATCATCACCACCGGCACGCCTCCCGGCGTCGGCCTCGGCTTCAAGCCTGATCCAGTCTTCATGAAGCCTGGCGATGTGATCGAACTCGGCGTCGAAGGTCTCGGTGTGCAGGGGCAGACCGCCGTTGCGGCGGGTTGATCTTCGTGCCACTTCGCCTTAAACGAGCGCATGGATGAATCCTACACCCAGCGCTTCGGCGGCATCGGGCGGCTTTATGGAGCCGCCGCGTTGCCACGTCTTGCATCTGCGCATGTCGCCATCGTCGGTGTTGGCGGCGTCGGCTCATGGATCGTGGAAGCCCTTGCCCGCAGTGGCATTGGCGCGCTGACGTTGATCGACATGGACGACGTCTGCATCACCAACACCAACCGCCAGCTTCCCGCGCTCGCCCACACCATCGGAGTGTCGAAGGTGGACGTGTTGGCCGCCCGTGTGGCCGAAATCAATCCCGCCTGCCGCGTGAATCGCGTGATTGAATTCCTCACCGAGTCGAATGTGGATCGTCTGCTCGCGCCAAACTTCGATTTTGTCGTCGATGCCATCGACCGCACCTCCATCAAGGCGCTCATCATCGCCAAATGCCACGCACGCGGTCTTCCTGTTATCACTTCGGGCTCTGCCGGTGGCCGTCTTGATCCCACGGTCATCAAAATCGCTGACCTCGGCCACGCCGGGTCTGACCCGCTGCTCCGTGGCGTGCGCCAGTGCCTGCGGCGAGATCACGGCTTCGCCAAAAGCGAGCAGCACCGTCCCGTGACGATAAATGTGCCCTGTGTCTTCTCCACCGAGAAGCCGGTTTACCCCTGGGCAGACGGCTCCTGCGCCCTCGAACCAGAGCAAGGTGCCGAAAGCGGCCTCCGCCTCGACTGCGCTGCTGGTTTCGGTGCCGCAACGTTTGTGACCGGTGCCTTTGGCTTCATGCTCGCTGCGGAAGTGGTGAGAGAGCTGACAAAAACGAAAGCGTGAGCATGCACGAGTGCAGGTGACTGCATTCATCGTGGCCTGCCGCCACGATTCAGTTCGTCAAAGGCCTCGTCGAAGGCCGCCGCGAGCGCCTGCCAGTCAGCCGCTGCTGTTTCCCAGCCGCCGCTGACGCGCACCACGCGTTTCAATTCCTCCGCGCTGGCTCCCAAGGCGGTGACAACGACAGACGAGCCTTCTTTGCCTGAGCTGCACGCCGAACCGGTCGAGATGCTGAAGCCACGGCGCGACAGGGCCGTGAGCCATTTCAGATTGTGATGCGCTGGCATCACCATCAGTACGGTGTTCCAGAGACGCGGCGCGGCTTCGCTGATCACACGCAAGCCGTCGAAACGCGAGCGCAAGGTGGCGATGAAATCATCGCGTCGCCGGCTTTGGTCGATCTCGATTTCACCGAGATGAGGTGTGATCGTCTCCAAGGCCGTCACCATCGCCTCAATGGCCGGATAATTCTCGGTTCCGGCCCTGCGGCCGCTTTCCTGCGGCCCGCCTTGAAAAAATCGCGGGCCAAGCCGCTGATAAACCGTCGGGTCTGCGACCACCAGAAAGCCAACACCTTTCGGTCCTCCGAACTTGTGCCCGCTTCCAGTGATGAAGTCACACATGCCCAGCCCTTCGGCACCGAGCTTCCCAAGCCACTGGGAAGCATCGCTGTGAAACAAGACGCCTGCCTCATGACAGAGAGACGCCAGCTCCCGCCATGGTTGCAACGCGCCACTTTCGTTGTTGGCGGCCATCAGTGAGACGAGCGTGGGCCTGTCTTTGATTGGCACCTGGATCTGCTCCTTCGCGGCAGCAAGATCCACGACGCCGTCGGGACTCACAGGCAGGCAGGCTTCTTGACCCGACCAATACCATGCAGGCTGCCTCATGCTCGGGTGCTCAATTCCAGAGAAGAGAATCCGGGCGTCCTTGGAGAAGGTGGCTAAGAGCGCGTTGTTCGATTCAGTGGCTCCGCTCGTGAACACGATCCGCTCCGCCTCGACACCGATGAGCGTGCCGAGCCGTTCACGGGCGGATTCGAGCCGCTGGCTGGCGATTCCGGCATCGCGATAAAGGCTAGACGGGTTGTGCCAGTGCTTCTCGCTCGCCAGCAGCCACGCTTCACGCGCCGCCGGGTGCAGTGAGGTCGTGGCGTTGTGGTCAAAGTAACCGTTCATGACGCAGGCTTGAACCGCGAGGGCAGCGGAATGTGCAGGATCATCAGCACGAACGCGAGGGCGATGTAGGGCAGCCAAGCCTCGATCCGACCGCTGGAACTGACGCCGTTGACGAATCCGAGCGCTCCAATGCCTTCGCTCAGCGCAAAGACCACCACATTGCCCGCGATGAAACGCCCCCGATGCGCCGGATCATCCAAACTGAGACTGCCAGCGGCAAAACCACCGAGCAGGAGCTTGCGCAGCACAAAACTCAAGGCCGCCGCGCTGCCAGCCGCCAGAGCGATGATGTTGCTGAAGCTCGAAGTGTCGGCTTTGCCGGGTCCAAAGGTCATCAAGTTGATCATTCCAGCATAGACCAGAAGCGAGGTGCATAAGGCTCCCCAGATGATGAAGACGATGAGTTGGACGGGTTTCATGGCTGGAGCGTGATGCGCTGCGGATGCGTGTAAACATTCATGGTTTCACCTCGCAGGAAGCCAATGAGTGTTTGATGGGCCTCCTGGGCAAAATCGACGGCGAGGCTGCTCGGGGCCGAAATGGCCGCGACGAGCGCGATGCCTCCGGCGAGCGCCTTTTGAATGATCTCAAACGACACACGACCGCTGACGAGCAGGATGTGCTGGTCGAGCGGCAGCAGGCCGTGCATGAGCGCGTGGCCGAGAATCTTGTCCAGCGCGTTGTGGCGGCCCACATCCTCGCGTAGGACGAGCAGATTGCCTTCGAGATCGAACAATCCGCTCGCGTGGAGGCCGCCGGTTTTGGAAAACGTCTCCTGCGCGGCACGCAGCTTGTCGGGCAGGCTGGCGATCAGGGCAGGGGAGACCTGCCAAGTACCCTTCACAGCGGGAAACTGCTGAAACACGCTCTCGATGCTCGTTTTGCCGCACAGGCCGCAGCTTGACGCACTGAAGACATGACGTGTGAGCGAGTCCCAGTTCACCACCGCGCCGCCGAGCAGCACATCGACGATGTTGCGGTGCTTGTTACCAGTGCTTGGGCATTGCGAGACCTCCAGAATGTCACGCGGCTTCTGCACCACGCCCTCGCTGACGAGAAATCCGGCGGCGAGTTCTTCATCATGACCCGGCGTGCGCATGACCACGGCCACGCTGCGGCCTTCCACGCGTATTTCGAGCGGCTCCTCACGCGCAGTGACATCCGCCACCTCGCTCACGCCGCCATGGGCGGTGAGTTTGCGCACGCGCACCTCGGTGATGGCATCGCTGCTCATGTCACGAGGTCTCCATGAAATCCGCCGCCAGCACGCCGGCGGGTACGCGGCGCGGCTCGGCGATGAGGCGCACCATTTTGTCAAAGATGTCGCGTCCGCGGATGATCTCGATCTCTACGCGCATGAAGTAGAAGGGGATGTCCGCCACCGGCAGCTTCGGGAAGCGAACGTAGTCTTTCTCCGTCGTGACCATGCAGTGGACGTCACGCCGCACACAGCGCTCGACGAACTGCTTCACCTCTGGTCCGCGAAAGCGGTGATGATCCGGGAAGCGGGCAATGACCTCGACTTTCGCGCCGAGTTTTCGCAGGCCATTTTCAAAGCTCTCCGGCACGGCGATGCCAGACAAAGCGCCGACGAACTTGCCCTTCAAGCCGTCAATGGGGATGCGCTCGCCGGTGTGGATGTCCTCATAATGCATGGCACGGTGGCGGCACTCAATGATCTCAGCAGCGCGGTTGTAGCGGCGGATCTGCTGGATGATCTCCTCGGTGTCGCCATCGGACTTGGTGATGAAGATGTAGCTGGCGCGGCGCAGGCTGCGTGGCGGCTCGCGCAGGGTGCCGCGTGGCAGCATGAAGCCGTTGCTGCCAAAGGGGGCGGTTTTGTCGATCAGGACGATGTCGTGGCGGTGTTTGAGCTTGAGGTATTGCAGGCCGTCATCCAGCACGAGCACATCCGCGCCAAATTTTTGAATCGCATGCGCGCCAGCCTTCACGCGGTTTTTGTCCACCACGACGGGGATGCCGATGCAGTTTTTCGCCAGCATGAAGGGCTCATCGCCCGCGTTGTGGGAGTCCAGCAGCACCTTTTCGCCATCCGAGACGACGCGCGGCGGCAGTTCTTCTGGCTTCGGGGCGAG
>CAXNGR010000463.1:0-4375 GCA_964201265.1 Verrucomicrobiaceae bacterium | reverse complement strand
AATGTATCCACGTGTTACGCACCCGTTCGCCACTAAACATCACTTGTATTGCTACTCATGATGTTCCGTTCGACTTGCATGTCTTATCCACGCCGCCAGCGTTCGTTCTGAGCCAGAATCAAACTCTCCAAAAATATTTTGGCCAACCTGTTAAGGTCAGCCGATTGACTGCGCTTGTTTAAACCACAAGCACCTGCGCATCTATTCGCGCAGCGCACAATTTAGCCTTTTGTTTTCTTACAACATTACTCGGCTTGCGCCTTGTTTTGCTGCTTTTGTTTTCTGAAAGATCGGTTCTGATTCCAAGAAAATTAAAGCTGCTTTTGCCGCTCAAACTCTCTTCTCGTCAGCCGCTGTTTTTCGCTAGCGGATAACCAGATTAGTACAACTCCGACACCCTGCAACTCCATTTTATATGTTTTTGAATGTTTTTTTCCAGAAGAGCAAATTGGCACGGCTCTGATGCTGATTTTTCGGTAGCAACCTCGATTTCAATCGTGGGTCAGTTGTTCCCTTGCTGCCTTTCCCGAATCAGCGGCGTGAGCCACTTAGCGGTCTCGTCAGCGATGATGTTGTAGCCCGCAAGATTCGGGTGTCGATCACTCGTCCAGCCAGGCAAATGGCCGTAAATGCCATCAAGCCGATTATCGAGCACGACAACCTTAGGCTCAGCCTCGGGCTGGATGTAAGGAGTGGCAAAACTGCGGAGGCTCTCAGGAATTTTTGAGAGCGTATAGCGACGATAGTTGAGTCCATCCGGATTCTTCTTCAACTCAGCGTGATAGCGTGGTGAGATGTCGAAGAGAGATAGTTTTTCATTGGAGGCGATCTGTTTGATGAGATCGTTAATGTCCTCATGCAAATTGTCGAGCGCGTAGGGTATGACGGTCATCGGGATGAGCATCGCCTTCGGGTGGTCTTTGCGCAGGCGTTCGAGCAACTCGTGAAAGTCTCTTGGGAAAGCATTGTTGAAATCCTTGATCTTGGAAGCGTCGTTAAGTCCGTAACGAATGAATATGTAATCCGCCTGCGGCTTGGTCTTCACAGCCTTATCGTAGCGTGTGTCGAGTAGTCGGCGGATGAACTCGCCGCTGACGCCTTCGTTGTGCACGTCACATGGCGGCAGATCTGTCTGCTCAGCGAGCTTGATGCGCAGTGTATCCTCAATCTGCGGCTCATCTGGCGCGAGCTTTTTCGGTATGCTTGCCTCAGTGGTGCTATCACCCAAGAGGATGATTTGCAGACGTTTTTTTCCTGTAGTGGCGGCGCTAAATGAAAAGGGCTGGCCGCCAATAAACTGATCCGAGGTAATCGTGGGGCAGATGCGTTTCTCGACATGTTGAATGAACAAATCCGTGCCACGCATGTGGCTGACGAAGGGCCATCTGGCGGGGTTATACATTGTGTCGGTCATGTCCCGCATAAGGGCCACATGCTTGCCATTTTTCGCCATCTGACGCAGCCCAAAAGGCCGACCGGCGACACACATGTTGGTGTGGACTCCCACGAGGATGACGTTGTCGATGTTCCGTGCCTCGAGTAGGTTCCAAATCTCTACGCCACTGTCGCTGATGGCGTCCTTGCCTTGATCTATGCGCAACACGTCGATCTGCTTTGTCCAAGGCGCTTTCGGATCGAGTCCTTTTGCCGCGAGTTTCTTTACCCAAACAGCATGTTCAGCAGGATCGTCATCCTCACCACCATCTGTTTGATCGAGAGGATACACAGCTTGTTCTTCGGCTGGGATTTGCTTGCACCACTCGCCGATCTTGTCTGGAAGACGGGCGGCGGCAGGAGCAGACTTGGCACGTTCTCGTGCCGCAGTGCCGTCGTAGGAACGCATGCATGCACTTGGAGCGTGGATGATAAGTGCGCCCTGACTGCGCGCTTTTTCGAGCACTTCGTTCATACGCGGGGCCATCTCGGCTTCACGCGTGACGGCATTCTTGCAATGATGCAAGTCCCACATGTCACAGACGATGATGGCCGTGCGAGAAGGTAACCACTGCTCTTTGACGAGCGTCGTTTTACCTGATGCCGAGCGGGATTGAAGCGTGAGAGAAAATGGAGTTTCCTCCGCTATGGCAGACAGCGTGAGAGTGAGAAGTACAAGCGAAATTCGCATGTGCTGGATACGCGATCCAGCCAAGCTTTTCTCGAAGGCAGTGCAAATGCCCTTTTATGACCTGCCCAGAGCGCCGAGAACCTTCGCCACCGTATTTTCGACACTGAGGCCGTGTTTTTGGCGCAGAATGGGGACGCTGCCGTGCTCAATGAACTGGTCAGGCCAGCCGATGCGGACAACGGGCGTGTGGACGCCAGCGTCGCTGAGCTGCTCGATGACACCTGCGCCGAATCCGTTGCGAAGCACATGGTCTTCGAGTGTGCAGACGACCTTCACTTTTTTGGCGAAGGCTTCAAAGCAGGGCATGTCGAGGGGCTTGATCCAGCGCGGGTTGATGAGTGCGACGGAGAGGCCTTTGGTTTCGAGTTCTGCTTTGGCAGCCTCGGCGATGGGGAACATGTCGCCAAGAGCGATAAGGGCGACGTCGTTGCCATCTGCGATGACTTCGGCCTTGCCGATTTCGAGCAGGATCGGTTTGTCCTTCGGCGTAACACCGGGGCCGTTGCCGCGCGGATAGCGGATGGCAATGGGTCCACTTTCGTAATTCGCCATGGTCCAGAGCATGTCCACGAATTCATCTTCATTGCGCGGCTGCATGTGGACGAGACCTGGAATGCCACGGAGGTAGGCGATGTCGAAGAGGCCGTGATGCGTGGGGCCGTCGTCACCGCTGAGACCGCCACGGTCCATACACATGCGCACCGGGAGGTTTTGGATGGCCATGTCATGCAGGATCATGTCGAAGGCACGCTGCATGAAGGTGGAGTAGATCGTGAGGAAGGGCTTCAAGCCGCGCGTTGACAGTCCGCAGGCAAAAAGGGCGGCATGCTCCTCGGCGATCCCTACGTCGAAATAGCGCTCAGGAATTTCCTTTTTAAATACGCTCAGGCCAGTGCCGCCCGGCATAGCACCGGTGATGGCGACGATTTTCTCATCCGCCTTGGCGAAGTCGGTGACACTGCGGGCAAAGACCTGGGAGTAGGTAGGCTTGTCACTGGCGGCGGTTTCGCCGGTTTCGACGCTGTATTTTCCAAGACCGTGGAATTTGCCCGGATCGTTGAGCGCGGGAGTGTAGCCACGGCCTTTTTCAGTGATGATGTGAAGGATCACTGGCTCATCCTGGGTTTTGAGAAACTCGAAGGTCTGAATGAGCAGCGGGAGGTTGTGACCGTCAATGGGGCCATAGTAACGAATACCGAACTCATCGAACAGAACGCTGCGATTGGTGGGCGTCTGGCTTTGGGGGAGGATGATGTTCTTGGCGTTGCCCTCGACTTTTTCAGCAAATCGACGCGCACCTTCACCCAGCATGAACTCGACGAATTTCGCGGCTTTCTGATGCAGGTTCGCGAAAGCGGGATGGGTGGCGATGGAATTGAAGTACTTCGCGATGGCACCGACGTTGCGGTCAATCGACCACTCGTTGTCGTTGAGGACGACGATGAGGCGCTTGGTGTGCGCGGCGACGTTGTTGAGTGCTTCAAACACCGGACCGCAGGTGAAAGCGGCGTCACCGGCAACGCAGACAACATGCTCGTCGCCACCGACAAGATCACGTCCGGTGGCCATACCAAGCGCGGCAGAGAGGGCGGTGCCGGCGTGGCCCGCGCCGTAGCAGTCGTGCTCACTTTCGGTGCGCAGAAGGAAGCCGTTCAGACCATCGTGCTGACGAATGGTGTGAATGCGGTCCCAGCGGCCCGTGAGCATCTTGTGGATGTAGCCCTGGTGCGCGACATCGAACACGAAGCGGTCCTTGGGCGTGTCGAAGACCCGGTGCATAGCGAGTGTCAACTCGACGACGCCAAGATTCGGCCCCAGATGGCCGCCGGTCTGGCTGAGCGTTTCAATGAGCGTTTGACGGATTTTTTCCGCAAGCTCGGGAAGCCGCTCTAGCGGAAGGGCTTTAAGATCAGCGGGGGAGGTGATGGCAGGCAGGGCGGTATCCACGGGGTTCTAAAAAAGTCGGATTTCTTCACCTGCTGCGTCAGCAGGTTTGCGGCGGCGGAGCTGAGAACGGGGCTTGTCGGCAGAGTCGGCGGACTCATCATCCGCTAAAATATCTTCAAACGGGGTGAGCGAGGCTTTTCCACCCTCCAAGTCGCCGCTGATCAGCTCTACTCGGCGCCGGGCACCCTCAATGCGCTGGCGGCAGAGCTTAAATAGCCGCACGCCTTCCTCGTAGTTGGAGATCATCTCTTCCAAGGTAGGCTGGCTATCCTCCATGCCCGCAACGATCTCATCGAGACGCTG
>CAXNGR010000462.1:0-4378 GCA_964201265.1 Verrucomicrobiaceae bacterium | reverse complement strand
GTTGAAGGGGACAAAGGCGGTGGAGAGGTAGAGGCCGCTGAAGTAGGCGTTCAACGACTCATCGTTGTCGAGGAAGCCGGACTGGTTCCACATGTTGTTGGTGAAGGCGACCGGTGAGGACACGAAGAAGTCGAGCGCGTATTTTTCCGTCGCGAAACGAAACTTCGCCGCGTCAAAGGTTCGCGCTTGGTTGAGCCATTCGAGCGGACCGACGAGACGCTGGTCTCCGTAGCTGAGGAACTGGCGGCCGAGCGTGGCGCTGAGGCCTTTTTTGATGTTCCCGATCTGGATGTAGGCCTTGAGGATGTCGAAGACATCATCACCTTCAGCGGCCAAGACACCAGGGTCGTTCGGACGGCTGCCGCCGATCTCACGCACGTCCTGGCCCTGAACGTAGAGCTTGAGCCAGGGAGTCACGTCATAGCCGAGGCCCAGGCGAAAGCGCTGGAGCAGCCAGGAGGCGTCCTGCGGGCCGTTGAGCGCGCTGTTGAAGTCGAAATTGTTCTCACGAATCTCGAAGCGCATTTTCTCCTGCACATCGACGGCAAGCTTGCCAAACTTAATGGGTGCATAGGCAGGGACGACGGCGGCGGGGCCATAGGCGGGAGCTGGCGGTGGAGTGGCTTTGACGGCGGATGTTTGCGCGTATGATAGCGAGGTGGTCGCCAGCAGTATCGGGATGAGCCTGTTCATGTGGGGTGTGTGGGTGTGTTGTTATTCGGCTACGCGGCGGCTGTAGGGAAAGGCATGCCATGGGTGGCCAGTTCGGCGGCCATGTCGGGAGACGGGACAAATTGAGGTTCGCGGCTCGGGCGGATGTGCGAGCGGTCGTTGAGGAAGGTGATGAGGTGCTCGCGGAGTTCGTAGTAGCGAGGGTCTTCCATGATTTCCTTGCGGTTGCGGGGGCGCTCGAAGGGGATCTTCAAAATGTCGCCGACTTCGGCTTCGGGGCCGTCGGTCATCATGACGACGCGGTCGGAGAGGAAAATGGCTTCATCGACATCGTGCGTGACCATGAGGGTGGTGATGCGATTGCGGCGCCAGAGGTCGAGGAGTACTTCTTGAAGCTCGTAGCGCGTGAGGGAGTCGAGCATGCCGAATGGTTCGTCGAGCAGCAACATTTTGGGCTGCAAAGCGAAGGCGCGGGCGATGCCGACACGCTGGCGCATGCCTTGGGAGAGTTCGCCGGGGTGTTTGTGCATGGCATCGCCTAGGCCGACGATGCTGAGGTAGTATTCAGCCATCTGGCGGCGCTCGGCTTTGCTGGCGGTGAAATAGACCTGGTTCACGCCGAGCATGACGTTTTCAAAGGCGGTCATCCACGGCAGCAGGCAAGGTGATTGGAAGACGATGCCGCGATCAGGCCCCGGGCCGACGGCTTCTTTGCCGGCGAGGATCATGTTTCCCTTCGAGAGATCGCTCAAACCGGCGACCATCATGAGGACGGTGCTTTTGCCGCAACCGCTGTGGCCGATGAGCGTGGCGAACTCGCCCTCCTTGAGTTTGAGGTTGAAGTTTTTGACGATGGTGGCCGGACCTTTGGGCGTGTCGTAGGTTTTCCAAAGACGGTCCAGTTCGAGCATGGGGAGCTTGTGCGTGCTCATGCGGCCACCTCCACTTCTTCGCGTTTTTCGGCGGTGCGGCGTTTCGGGCCGCTGCGGTTGAGAAATTGCAGGCTGTTCACGGTGGTGAGGTCTTCAGGCAGAATGTCCGGCAGCGTGAGCTTGAGGCTGGTCTTCGATTTGGTGCGGCCTTTGGCATCGAGCAGCGTGGTGATGAGCTCCGTGCGCAGTTTTTTGAAGCGCGCGTCGTGATTGATGGCCTTGCGGTCGCGTGGTCGCTCCATGCCCACGATCATCGGCTCGCCGAGCGTCGCGGGTGAGGTTGGGAGCAACGGGATGACCTTGTCGGCAACGAGGATGGCCTCATCAGGGTCGTTGGTGATCCAGATGACGGTCGTTTTGTTGGTCAGCCAGATTTCGGCGATCTCATCCTGAAGCTGGGCGCGTGTAAGGGCATCAAGAGCGCTCAACGGCTCGTCCATGAGCAGCACCTTCGGCTGCATGGCGAGGGTGCGGGCCACGGAAACGCGCTGGCGCATGCCGCCGGAGAGCTCCTTGGGCAGTTTGTGTGCTGCAGGCGTGAGTTTAACCATCGCGATGTATTTGGCGACGTGCGCTTTACGCTGCTCCTTGGTCCAGTCCTTGAAGACTTCATCGACCGCGAGGGCGATGTTCTCCTCCACATTGAGCCACGGCAGCAGCGAGTAGTTTTGAAACACGAGGCCACGATCAGGGCCGGGACCGGTGATGAATTCGCCAGAGATGGAGGCAGTTCCAGTGTCAGGCTTCACCAAGCCGGAGATCATGTTGATCAGGGTGCTCTTTCCCGATCCCGAGTAACCGACGATGACGACGAACTCGCCTTCCTCGACGGAGAGATTGATGTTTTTGAGAACTTCCGTGCGATTGCCCGGAGGTCCGAAGCCTTTGGAGGCACCTTTGATTTCGATAAGCGGCATATCTGGATCAGGGTGGGGGTTAAGCGGTCTTGAACCGCGATTCGACGGCACTCATCAGGCGGTCAAGAACGTAGCCGACGACACCGATGGTGAGGATGCAGAGAATGATGTGGGCGTAGCTGTTGGCGTTGTATTGCTGCCAGAGGAAGCCGCCGACACCGGGCATACCGGTGAGCATTTCCACCGCAACAATCACCAACCAGGCGATGCCGAGGCTGAGGCGAAAGCCGGTGAACATGTAGGGCAGCGTGGCGGGCACGAGCACCTTCCAAAGCGTTTTCCACTTCGAGAGCTTGAGCACCTTGGCGACATTCAGGTAATCCTGCGGCACGGCGCGGACACCGACGGCGGTATTCATAACCGTGGGCCACATGGCGCAGATGGCGATGGTAAACAGGGCGGCAGCATCAGACGCACCGAAGGTGGTGCGCCCCTCCCCGTTGACGATTTTGACGCCGCTGAAGAGAATCATACCCAATGGCAGCCATGCGAGCGGTGAGACGGGCCGAAGCACTTGAATAATCGGATCAAAGGCCGTGGTGAACTTCTTCGACAGCCCGAGGAAGAAACCAATCGGCGTGCCGATGATGAGCGCGATGGCATATCCCTGTGCGACGAGCACGAGTGACATCCAGGTGAACCGCAGGATGCCCTGATCCAACTCTCCACGCTTCGCGAAGGGCTCCGTGATGTAGAGCTTGCTCGCCGTCCACGTCTCCGCCGGAGTGGGCAGGTCAGCGGAGAGGCCTTCACGTTTGGTGACTTTGACCTTGTCTCCGAAGTCATCGACTTTCTCGGTGACGACGGATTTTCCGGCGATCACATACCAGAAGAAGCATGTGACCAGGATAGCTCCCAGCGGGAGGATGATCGAATCGAGTTTGAAGCGTTGGATCAGGTGCATAATGCGGCTATGCGGTTTGGGGGTTAAGCTTTGAGCATCTTCACGGGGAAGGAGGCAGCGTAGGCCTCGAGATCGCCCTTCGGATCGAAAGTGATGCCATCAACCAGCGTTTCTGGCTTCTCATCCAGTCCGCCGTGGGCGTAGCCGATTTCCTTCATCGCTTCTTCATAGATGTCGGTGCGCATTACCTGCTTGGTGACGCCCTCATAATCAGGAGCACCCTCGGTGAAGCCCCAGCGGCGAAGCTGCGCGAGCCACCACTTGCAGTACTTCGGCTGCGGGTAGTTGCAGTTGCGGTCGCTGAAGACCATGTAGTTCGGATCCTTGAACTTGCGTCCGTCACCCATGTCGTATTTGCCCTGAAGGCGGCCGAGGATGGTTTCCGGCGGGCAGTTAATGTAGGTTGCCGCGCTGACGATCTGCGCCTGCTCCCCGCGATTCTCCATCTTGTCGAGCCAGACGCTCGCCTCATGCAGCGCCTTCAGCACCGCCTTGACCGTCTTCGGATTCTTCGCTGCGAACTCTTCGGTAAACGCGCAGACTTTTTCCGGATGATCCTTCCAGATGCCCTGGGTGTTGATGGCGGTGAAACCGATGTCCTCCGCAATCGTTTTGGCGTTCCAAGGCTCCCCCACGCAGAATCCGTCCATCTTGCCGACCTTCATGTTCGCAACCATCTGCGGCGGCGGCACGGTGATGAGGGAAATGTCGGCGCCAGCACCTGCGGCATCGCCTGGATTGATGCCGCCTGAGGCCAGCCAGTAACGAATCCACATGGCGTGCGTTCCCGGCGGGAAAGTCATCGCGAAGGTCATCGGATTGCCACTGGCTTTCGCCGCATCCACAAGGGGCTTCAGCGCCTTGGCATCGTCCTGAACCTTGCCCTTGAGGGAGTTTGCGAGCGAGATCGACTGACCGTTTCGGTTCATAAGCCACGGGATGATCATCGGTTT
>CAXNGR010000461.1:0-4379 GCA_964201265.1 Verrucomicrobiaceae bacterium | reverse complement strand
CTGGGAATCGTGCTACCGGAACTGCCAGCGCTGGTGATGGCGTCGATGGAGGGTCAGAATCTCTCGTTGCGGGGTGTGTTCATGCCGCTGGCTGTTCTATGGCTCATTTTGTTGTCGTCGTTTTTGCTCTGGCGCTGGCTCTCACGGCGGGGGGCGGAGTCAGCGGTGATTGATGAATGGCTGGGGCGAATTCCGCTCATTGGCGGTGTGCGGCGGCATTGGGCGCTGGCGCGGTTTGCGCAGGTGTTTCATGCCTGCCTGCTGGCCTCGATGCGGATGACGGAGTGCATGCAACTGGCCGGGGCGGCCTCCCACAGCGGTCTGCTGCGCCGAGCCTCAAAGGATGCGGCGCAGCGCATCGCCGCTGGTGAGACCATCGCCGGGGCGATGGCGGACGTGCATGGTTTTCCACTCGTGTTTGTGCATGGCACTGCCACGGCGGAGGAGGCGGGCACTCTGGACCATGAGATGAACCGCTGGGCCGCCGCCGAGACCATTGAGGCGAATGACGCGGTGCAAAGAGCAGCGCAGTGGCTGCCGAAGGTCGGCTACGGCATCGTGGTGCTCTATGTGTCCTATCGCATCATCGGCATAATTGGTTATTACGGCGGGATGCTGAAGCAGCTCGAAGCGCTTTGATTGGGTCTGGTGTGACCGGTCTGCTGAAATAAATCCGCGTTGGCGGGTAAAAAGGCTTTACGGCATGCTTTGAATGCGCTTTCTGTTCGACCGAACAGCTTTTTAAAATCCAACAACACACACCTCCACCACCATGGCCCGCTCCTCCTCCAAAGAATCCGCCGAAGCGACCCCGAAGACCGACAAACTCGCCGAGGCACGCGGCCGCAATCTCGATCTCGCCATCCAGCAGATCCAAAAAGACTACGGCGAGGGGGCCATCCTCCGCATGGGGGGCGAAGGCATCAAATCCGACATCAGCGTCATCCCCACCGGCAATCTCTTGATTGATCAGGCGCTCGGCACTGGCGGCTTCCCGCGTGGTCGTGTGGTGGAAATCTACGGCCCGGAATCTTCCGGTAAAACGACGCTCACCCTCACCGTCATTGCCCAGGCGCAAAAGGCCGGCGGTCTCGCCGCTTTCATCGACGTGGAGCATGCCCTTGATCCTGCCTATGCCCGCCGACTCGGTGTTAAAATGGACGAGTTGCTCGTCTCGCAGCCCAGTTCCGGTGAAGAAGCCCTGCGCATCTGCGAAACGCTCGTCCGCTCCAACGCGCTCGATGTCATCGTCATCGACTCCGTGGCCGCGCTCGTGACGCGTCAGGAATTGGAAGGCGAGATTGGCGACTCCACCGTCGGTGCCCAGGCACGTCTGATGAGCGCCGCCTTGCGCAAGCTGACCGCCATCATCGCCAAGGCTCGCACCTGCTGCATCTTCACCAATCAGATTCGTGAAAAGATCGGTGTCATGTTCGGCAACCCCGAAACCACCCCTGGCGGCAAGGCGCTCAAGTTTTACGCCAGCGTGCGCGTGGACATCCGCCGCATCGGTGCCATCAAGACCACCGACGGCACGGTCACTGGCAATCGCACCAAAGTGAAAGTGGTGAAAAACAAGCTCGCCCCGCCTTACACCGAGGCCGAGTTCGACATCATGTACAACGAGGGCATCTCCAATGTCGGCTCGTTGCTTGATCTCGCGATGGACTTCGAGATTCTGCAAAAACGCGGCTCCTGGATCAGCTACAAAGGCACCCAGCTCGCCCAGGGGCGTGACGCCGCCAAGGAAGTCCTCCGCAACGACGCCACGGTCTATGCCGAGATCGAGGCCGCCGTGAAAGCCAAGCAGGCTGAGAAGGGTGCTGCTGCGGAGAAAGGCTCGTCAAAAGCCACGCCTTCTGCGGATGCTGACGAGTGATTGGGGAAAGAGGTGAGTAGTAAGAAGTGAGAGGGTAGAAGTCAGATGTGGCGCAGCTACAGCCCTGCACATCTCACCTCTGACTTCTCACCGTCCCACCTGCACCTCCCCGTTTGACTTTCCTCCCGCTGTGCGCCTTTTTTCGCGGTCACTCCGCGACTCGTATGGCTAAGCACGGCCAGCACCAGCAGGAAACCTCCGCGCACGATGCCAAGTCGTCCTGCGGTGGACGGCAAATCGTCGTTGAGTTGTGTCAGGTTTCCGCCTCTGGTCTGGTGTTCTGGTCGCGCTGCCGTTTTGACATTGGAGCTGAGGTGCAGGTGCGCCTCCTGCGCTCCACTTTGCCGACGCATTCGCAAGCAGCGTCCGGTTCAGACAGCCCATGGATCACGCTGAAGGGCTTGGTCGTCGCCTGCCCAGCGCTGCGGCGTGAGGATGGGTCTTCTGGCTTTGAAGTCTCACTGCTGATTGACCACGTGCCCAAGATCCGCTCAAGAATGTGCTGGTTCAGACTCCGTCTGCCTGGGCTGCGGCGTTTTGGGCTGAACTGAACCGTGCCGTAAAACGAGTTTTCCAACTCGTTTTCCCCGAACGAGTTGGAAAACTCGTTCTACATGATGAAAAGCTCGTTCTACAGGCACTCGACGCCGAAAAAGTCGATCATCACCTGCCGATACACCGCGCGCTTGAACTTCGGCACCCAGTCCATCTGAAACTCAGACGGCTTGATCCAGCGAAAGCTGGCAAACTCCTGGTGAGTGGCCGCGAGATTGAAATCGGCGTCCTGACCCAGAAAACGGCATAAAAAATAGGTCTGCTCCTGCCCGCCGTAGATGCCGTATTTCAGCCGCCCTTTGGCAAACGCGTAGCGGTAGCCGTCGCGGCGTTGCGTGATCTCCAGCAGCTCGCGCTTCACGCCGATTTCTTCTTCGATCTCACGAAACATCGCCTGCTCCGCGTCCTCGCCTTCGTCAATGCCGCCCTGTGGGAACTGCCACGCGCCAGGGATGTTGATGCGCTCGGCCACGAAGATGTCCCCGTTCGTGCGCTGGAGGATGGCGGCGACGTTTGGACGATAAACAATGGCTTCGGCGGGAATCATGGCTTCAAAAGATCACAGGCCTGCTGGATGACGCATCGTGTACCCCTTCGTGGGACGCGAGCGGCTGCTCCAGCGCGGCCCGTCGCTGTCGGCGTCACTGTAGCCGGTGTCCAGCCGCAATCCGGCCACTTCCATGAACACATGACCCTTGCGGGCATAGACCGTGATCCACTTGCCCTTGCCGCTGCGCCCATAGTTGCGGAACGCTCCCGAAACCGACGGCTCGTCGAGTTTTCCTGCCGCATGCAGCACATAAGACACCGTGCCGGAGCAGTCGTAGGCGCTGTCCTCAAAATGCGCGTGCCCACCGCCGCGCCGATAGGGCTTCGTGCAGATGCGATTCCCCGCCGAAATGGCCCGCAGCACGTCCGCCGGGGCATTTGCCGGCGGCACCGCCCGTCCACCGATGACGATCGCGGTCTTCCCCGGAGCAAATTTGTACTCCCAACGATTGCCCGCGCTGGAGCCACCGCATTGGCAGAGCAGGGCGCAGAGCGGCAGCAGCAGGAGATTGAGAATATGGCGCGTCATGGGCCGCCATCGTTACGCATGCCCCGTGAAATGACAAGGCGTGCAACACTGCCTTGCCTTGTTTTCAAAAACCCGCCAGAATCACCCTCCATGCTGAAAAAACTCGCCGCTCCCTTGCTTCTCGCCGCCGCTGTCTGCGCCGTGGCGTTTGCCGCCGCGCCTGCCAAGCGCAAGATCCTCTTCTTCACCAAATCCAGCGGCTTTGAGCACAGTGTCATCTCCTGGAAGAACGGCCAGCCCAGCCATGCGGAAAAAGTGCTGCTCGAACTCGGCGCGAAGAACGGCTGGGATTTCGAGTTCTCCAAGGACGGCTCCAAGTTCAGCAAAGATTACCTGAACCAGTTTGATGCCGTCTTTTTCTACACCACCGGCGATCTCTGCAGCGAAGGCACCGACAAGCAGCCGCCGATGTCCCTCGAAGGCAAACAGGCGCTTTTTGATTATGTGAAAGCTGGCAAAGGCTTCATCGGTACCCACTCCGCTAGCGACACCTTCCACACCGACAACGAGTCGAAGAAAGGCCCCGAGCGCTATTTGAACCACGGCGACAAAGCGGACGCCTATGTGCGCTTCATCGGCGGTGAGTTCATCAAGCACGGTGCTCAGCAGGTCGCCAAAAACACCGTCACCAATCCCAAATTCCCCGGCTTTGAGAATGTTGGCGCCGAATACGGCTTCCAGGAAGAATGGTACTCGCTCAAGGACTTCACGCCCGACATTCATGTGCTCAGTGTGATCGACTCCCCGGCCATGACGGGCAAAGAATACGAGCGCCCGGCCTTTCCGAGCACCTGGGCGCGTAAAGAGGGCGATGGCCGCGTCTGGTACACCGCCATGGGTCATCGCGAGGACGTCTGGACCAACCCC
>CAXNGR010000460.1:0-4385 GCA_964201265.1 Verrucomicrobiaceae bacterium | reverse complement strand
TGGATGTCCGTCAGATGCACGGTGGCCAGGGTGTTCCAGTCTTCCTTGAACGCCCGCCGCGCCTGACCGCAAGGACAGGGCGTGGGCGGAATTTCATCAAGCTGGGCGACGGCGAAACGAGGGGAAGACATGATTGAATGACAAATGGTTACTGGCGGCGGTGCTCTTTGGCAAAGGTGGCCGCGTCCCGGGCGGCGTGCATGACATAGAGGATGCGAACGCCCGTGTTGTCTGGGAGCGGGCGGTAATAGATGAGGTAGTTCGGATATTCGGTGACGACGAACATGCGGATGCCTCGGAGGGTGCGGCGTAGCGGATGGAACTCTGTGCCCATTTGAGGCTTGCAGGCGAGAAGCTCGAACATGCTGGTGATGGCACGCTCCACCGCCACGGCTGCCGCTGGATTGTCCATGGCGATGTAAGCCGATAACTCGATCAAATCGTTATCGACCTCTGGATGAACCTGCAACTGCGCCTCACGCATGACGAAGCTGCTGGACACGTTTCATCACCTTGGCGCGGATCTCTTCGCGATAGGCATTAATATCCGTGATGGTGATGAACGGCCCATTGTCGCGCTCCTCCAGGATGTCCTCGAGCTGCTGTTGTGCCGGGTCCGCCTCTTGCTCGTCTTCCAAAGACACGGCGAAAAAGGAAGCGAGGTAACTTTCGGGCGACTCGTTGTTTTCCATGGCCTTGCGGTTGAGGAGCGGCACCAGCGTTTCAGAAAGATGGATCGTGAACTCAGGCATGGTGGGAGATTAACATGCCGCTGGAATCACGGCACGGCTTTTTTACAGCGTCGCCGCCGCTGCCACTCGGCTCCTGGGCGGAAGTTTGGGTGAAAAATGATGAAGAATTACTGGCGGCGGTGTTTCTTGGCGAAGGTGGCCGCATCACGGGCAGCGTGCATGACATAGAGGATGCGAACGCCCGTGTTGTCTGGGAGAGGGCGGTAGTAGATGAGGTAGTTCGGAAATTCGGTGACGACGAACATGCGGATGCCTGTCAAAGAGCGTCGAACCGGGTGGCGGGCAGTGCCAATCATGGGATCGAGAGCGAGTGTGGCATAGGTTGCTTCGATCTCCGCCAAAACGCGGTCGGCTGCCGCCTCATTGTCCATAGCGATGTAGTTGGCGATTTCCTGCACATCAACCGCCAGGACATCGGGATGAATGTCCACCGTGGGATCAGGCATGGGATGCGACAGCTCGAACCTTGCGAACGTGTTCCCGGGCCTTGGCCATGACTTGCTGCCGCCAGTCTTTCGGCAATGGAACAAACGGGCCTTGGTCCCGCTCCTCCAGGAGGTCTTCGAGGCTTTCCTGAGCCGACTTCTTCTGCACGGCTTTTTCCATCACGCGTTTGACCAGATCATCTGGAACAGGGATGAATGATCCCTGGTCCCGTTCTTCGAGAACGTCTTCCAGATGCACTGGATGACTGAGTGCGGCATTGGTGCTCATGAGCAGACACTACTCTGCTGCTTCCCGGCGGAAAACCTCTTTTTACAAAGCCGCCAGCGCCGCCGCAGCGACTTCGGCTGTCTGTTCCAGGTCATCGCGGCTGTGGGCCATGCTAATGAAGCCGGTCTCGAACTGGCTGGGGGCGAAGTACACGCCGTGGTCGAGGCAGTGGTGGAAGAATTTGCGAAAGGCGGCGAGGTCGGAGGTTTTCGCGTCCTGGAGGTTATGGACTTCCTTTTCGGTGAAGAAGAGGCAGAACATGCTGCCTTTGCGATACCAGCGGTAGTTGAGGCCCTTCTTCTTGAGCACGTCGAGCACGGCGGTTTCCATGATCTGGCCGAGATTTTCGAGCAAGGCGTAGCCGTTTTTCTTCTCCAGCTCACGCAGTTGCGCCAACCCGGCGGCTAGAGCCACGGGGTTGCCGCTGAGGGTGCCCGCTTGATACACTGGGCCGAGCGGCGCGAGGTGATCCATGATGTCGGCACGACCGCCGAAGGCTCCGACGGGCAATCCGCCGCCGATGACCTTTCCAAGACAGGTCAGATCCGGCGTGATCTTCTCCAGCTCCTGCACGCCTCCTTTGGCGAGGCGGAAGCCGGTCATCACCTCGTCGAAAATGAGCAGCGCGCCGTGCTTCGTCGTGATGTCGCGGAGTTTTTGCAGGAAGCCGGGTTTCGGCAGGATGAGGCCCGCATTCGCCGGATACGGCTCGACAATGACGCAGGCGATTTCGTGGCCTTGTTTCTCAAACAGCTCTTCCAAAGCCGCTTCGTCGTTGAAGGGCAACACGCTGGTCAATTCGGCGAAGGCTTTCGGCACGCCAGCACTGTCGGGATTGCCGTGCGTGAGCGCTCCGCTGCCTGCGGCGACGAGCAGGCTGTCGGAATGGCCGTGGTAGCAGCCGTCGAACTTCACGAGGCGGTCGCGGCCGGTGAATCCACGCGCGAGACGGATGGCGGACATCGTGGCCTCGGTGCCGCTGCTGACCATGCGCACTTTTTGAATGCTGGGCACCCATTCGCAAATGGTGCGGGCCATTTCGACCTCGAAGAGATTGGGAATGCCGAAGCTGACGCCGTCTTTGGCGGCGTTGTGGATGGCCTCGATGACTGGAATCGGCGCATGGCCGAGAATGGCTGGGCCCCAGGTGCCGACGTAGTCGATCATGCAGCGGTCATCCACGTCGTAGATGCGGCAGCCTTTGGCGCGCTTCACAAAGAAGGGATCGCCGCCGACGTTGCGGAAGGCGCGCACGGGCGAGTTCACTCCGCCGGGGATGTATTGCTTGGCGAGATCGAAGAGCTTGGTGGAAAGGGGTCCGTTGGGCATGGCTGGTGGATTCGTGATGCCTCACGATGCCGCATTACGCAAGCGTCTTGCTCTCACCGCCCCTCGAACCGGTCACGCCCTTTTGCCAGCGCCTCGATCTTGCGGTCGGCGATGCTGCGCTTGAGCATCCAGAAGCCGCAGTCGGGGTGGATGAACTTCACGCGGCCTGCGCCGAGCTTTTTCTCGGCGGATTCGATGCGGCGGGCGATTTCATCGGCGGACTCGATGTGGTTGACCTTGATGTCCACGACGCCGAGGCCGACGCCGATTTTGGGGTCGAGCTCCTTCAAAGCATCAAGATCAACGGACGGACGATGCGCGAGTTCGAGCACGAGGTGGTCGGCGCGCAAGGAATTCAAAAACGTGATGAGCGCTGACCACTCGCCTTTTTGGATTGTCTGGCCGCCGTAGTTGCCGAAGCAGAAATGGACGGCTTTCTGTCCTTTCACGGCATCGAGCACACGATTGATGCCTGCGGCGGCGATGGGCGCGTCGGCGGGATTGCCGGGGATGTTGGCTTCATCGACTTGGACACAGTCACATTTCAAATCGGCCGCTTGAGCCGCCAAAGCGTCGGCGATGGCCATGTTCAGCGCGGCGAAGTCGTGGTAATGCGTGTCCAACAAGGTGCGGGCGAGCATGTAGGGGCTGGTGAGCGTGAACTTGAAAGGCCCACCGGCCACTTTGCCCGCACGGGCGCAGTCTTCGGCCAGATTGAGCACGCCTTCGGTGATGGGGCCACGCACCACGGCAGCGGGCTTGCTGCGGAAGGCCATCTCATGCTTCGCACGAAACGCGGCGGTGTCTTCACGGCCCACACGGCTGTCGATGCCGCCGAGCTTGTGGACGAAGTACTCGATCATGCCGTTGGTGTCGGGATGATTGACATCGAAGCGATACAACTCGCCATCCGTCGGCAAGTCGATGCCTGCCTGGCGCTGCGTGTCGAAGACCACGCGGGTGGCGTCGATCACGGCCTGTTCGCTGGGCAGGGCGCTCAGCCAGTCTGGAACAGGGTAGGAACCGACGGTGGTGGTTTGAATGCTCATGGCCGCTGATTGTGGAATGCGGAGCGCGGAATGGGAATGCGCGGGTGCGATTGTCCAAAGGCGCGGAGGATTCGGCCATGGGGAAGTTCGCAGTTCTCTGTTGGAACTGAGAACGGCGAACCGCGAACTACCGTTCCTTCTTCGGCCCTTTGCCGCGCACGCTCATGCGGAAGGGGACGCCGGGGGCGTTCCATTCGTCGCGGATTACTTTTTCGAGGTAGCGCAGGTAGCTGTCGGTGAGTTTGGCGGCGCGATTGGCGAAGAGGACGAAATGAGGCACGGGGATGGCGAAGCCTTCGGCTTCGTTGACCTGGGTGGCGTAGAGCAGCTTGAAGCTGTGCGTGCTGCGGCCCAATGCGCCGGGCGTGTTTTCGATGGCGTTGGCCAGCAGGCGGTTCAGAGCGCCGGTGCCGATGCGGTTCTGCGCTCCGTTGCGCACTTTTTCGATCTGCACGAAGAGCTTGCCGATGTGGTCCTTGTTCTTGGCCGAGATGGCGACGAGCGGGGCGTAATTGAGGAAGAAGAACTCGCGGCGCATCAG
>CAXNGR010000459.1:0-4389 GCA_964201265.1 Verrucomicrobiaceae bacterium | reverse complement strand
AAAGTCTCTCCCAGTGCCAAATCGCTACAATTCCTCTCCAAGCGACGTTTGATGGACCTCATCATGCGCCTGCTCCTCTCTTTCCTCGTCATCGCCGTCCTGAACTTGCCTGCTCAAGAGGCACCACCCGCGCTGACGGAGTATCTGGGCCGCCAGATCGCCCAAACGATGCACTGGAAAGGCGCGGAGTGGCTCATGCGCCGCGTTCGCGAACAAGAGGAAGGCCCCAGCAAGATGCGGGAGCAGCTCCAGGTGAAGCCCGGCATGGTCATCTGCGACATGGGCTGCGGGAACGGGTACCACACCCTGCCGCTGGCCGAGATGGTCGGGGAGAAGGGCAAAATCCTCGCCGTCGATGTGCAGCCACAGATGATCGAGATGCTGCGCCAGAACATTGAGCGCCATGACTTGAAAAACATTGAGCCCATTCAGGGCCTCTACCACGACCCCAAGCTCCCGCCAAACACCTGCGACATGATCCTGCTCGTCGATGTCTATCATGAGTTCTCCCACCCCGTGCAGATGCTCACCAGCATGCGCGCCGCCTTGAAACCGGAGGGCCAGCTCGTCCTCGTCGAATTCCGCGCCGAAGACGACAGCGTGCCGATCAAACCCGAGCACAAGATGACCAAGGATCAGATCACCAAGGAAATGAACGCCAACGGCTTCGAACTGAAACGCCAATACGACGGCCTGCCCTGGCAGCACCTGATGTTCTTTGGCAAGTCGGTGAAATAGGAGATCAGGCTTTCAGCATGATCGGACTCTTCAAAATGGTCCGCACAGTCCCCTTTGAGCTCTGGCTTTGCGATGGTTGGTGGTAGCAGAGGAGGTGAGTCCGCCTTCAGGTTCGTTCTCGTCCTCCTGTTCGAACTCGTCCTTGATCAGGAGGTTGGCAATGGTTTGCGATGGTTAGCCCGAAGAGGCTGACGAAAGCTGATACAACCGGAACGCAGTGGAGATAGCACTGAAGCCATGAAAGCTGTCTTCGTCTCCCGCTATGGTCCCCCAGAGGTGATTGAGTTCTGCGAAGCTCCCATCCCTTCGCCGCGTGCGGGGGGAAGTGCGGATCCGCGTCCTCGCGGCGGCGGTGACGGCAGCCGATTGGCGGTTGCGCAGCGGCCTCATGCCGCGTGGCTTCGGTGGTCTGCGAGGCATCGCACTCGGATTCGGCGGTCCGCGCAAGGGCATCCTGGGAACTGACGCAGCCGGGGTGATCGATGCGGTCGGCGCTGGCGTCACACGCTTCCAGATTGGCGATCCCGTGCTCGCGTTTCCTGGTTTTGCGATCGGCAGCCATGCGGAGTTCCTTGTGATGCGCGCCGATGGGGCCGTGGCACCCAAGCCCGCCCATCTGAGCTTCGAGGAGGCGGCGGCACTTCCGTTTGGGGGCATGACCGCGCTCGATTTCCTTCGACGCGGTAAGGTGCGGGCGGGCGAACGTGTCCTCGTGAATGGCGCTTCCGGCAACGTCGGGTCGGCGGCGGTGCAACTCTCGAAACACCTCGGCGCACACGTCACGGCGGTGTGCAGCGCAACCAATGCCTCCCTTGTCCGCTCGCTGGGTGCCGACGAAGTGATCGACTACGCAACGTGCGACTTCGCGGTCGGAAAAGAGAGCTACGACGTCATCCTGGATAGCGTGGGAAATGCACCGTATCGGCGTGTGCAGCGAGTCCTCGCGCCTCGGGGTCGCCTGCTCGCCGTGCTCGCTGACCTTTCCGCCATGCTCGGTGCCGTGTTCGTCGGTGGTAAAAATTCGCATCGAGTCGTCGCTGGCCCCGCCTCCGAAAGAGTCGAAGACCTGATGACGATCATCGAGCTTGCCGAACAAGGAAGGTTTCGCCCAGTGATCGACCAGCGCTTCCCCTTCGAACGCCTTGTCGATGCCTATCGTGTCGTGGATTCGGGAAGGAAGAAAGGCAGCGTCGTCGTGTGGCTTGATCCGCGCGCGAAACTTACCCATTGAAGAAAAGCGTGCCCATCCACTGGACTTTTACGCGAAAACGCGAGGTTGAAGATCAACAGGGTGGCGCTGCTTTGTATGGAGTGGTTGTGTGTGGAGAGCGGATGAAGGCGTCCGCGCTCCCAGTCGTCTTTAACGGCATTTCCTCACATGAGTCCCAGCAGCGATTCCCGGACCTGCGCTTGCCATTTGGCGAGGTAGGAGAGCTTCGCCTGCATGGTCTGCAGTTCCGTCAATACGGTGCTGTCTCCTGCTGCCAGCCCTGCGTCGAGCGCAGGCAGGGTTTCGAGCAAGGCGGTTCGTTGGGCCTCCAACTGCATGCCAAGCTCCTCAAGCTGCTCTCGCAGGCGCATTTCTTCAGGAGCGAGGAAGGCTTTGGCGAGGGCGGAGGCGGCGGTTTGGCGTCGTTTGAGCAATCCGGCGACGCTTTGCAGCAGCGGGCCGAGTTGGCTGAAGATCGCCATCATCATGTCGTCGATCGGAACGGCCCGCCAAGGTGTTTGGTGCAGTTCGAGCAGGTGCTTGAGACGTTTTTCCGGGGATAGCAGCGTTTCGTGCGCGGCATTGATTTCGGCTGCCTCGGTGGCATCCCCGCCGGGCTGGTCGGGATGCGCGGCACGGCTGGCGGCCAACCAGGCCTGCTGCAAGGCGTCAGGATCGAGCGCGGCGGCGCGGGGCAGGCCGAGGAGGGCGAAGGCGTTCGACATCGGGCGTCAGGCGGAAAAGCTTTCGCCGCAGGAGCAGGTGACGACGGCGTTGGGGTTTTTCACTTTGAAGCCGCCGCTTTGGAGGTCGTCGCTGTAGTCGAGTTCCGAACCGGAGACGAACAGGGCGCTCTTGGGATCAATGACGACTCGCACTTCACTGGAGGTGACCATGATGTCTCGGTTGGCCGGGCCATCGACGAGGTCCATCTTGTATTGCAGCCCGGAGCAGCCGCCGCCGACGACGGCCACGCGCAGGGCACCGTTGTCGGCCCGGCCCTGCTTCTTGAGCAGGCCGAGAAGACGGTTCGCGGCATTGGGTAGCACTTTGATGAGTTTTTCGTTGCCAACTTTGAAACTGGGGGCGGTGGCGGTCATGCGGAGCGATAGCACGAAGACCACGATTTGAACACGGAACATTGAACTTTGCCTCCTCGTCGCCCCACTCTTTTTTAAGACCGCTGTGCTTTGTGCTTGCCTCTCAGGCGGTTTTTTGAGACGAACAGGCAACAACCTCCATTTTCCCATGTCCGACACCCTTGCTCCGCCGCTGCCATTGCAGTTGTTTACCCTGAAAGACGGTCTCGTGGCCAGTGACAGCGGGCAGGAGGCAGTAAACAACTACGCGGCTGATTTCCAGGGGCTGCGCCACTTCGGCCAAAAAATCGGCGATTGCCTCGATCTCGGTGCTCCCTGGACGGGGACGCTGCAGGAGGAGGATTTCACGCTGAACTTCGCCTATTTCGATGCGGGCACGGATGCTCAAGACCCTGGTGCTGGGGCGCTCATCGGCGAGCGCATCCCGCTGTTTGAACTGCTCAGCCGCGTGAACTCGATGGAGGCATAAATCATCATGGCCGCAACAATCACCCCTTCTCTCCGCTCCGCTCTCGAACGCCTGAAACATGGCGGCTCCGTCAACGGCCTGCTGCTTGGCTGGCGGCGGCAGATTCTCATCAATCTGCTGCCTTTTGAAGAATTCCGCGCCGAGCGCCTCCTCCAGGCCGCGCATGACGCGCACGCTCACTTCGCCAGTGGTGGTGATCGTGATGTGAAGAGCTTCTGGTTCGGCTATGAGGGCGTGTTTGTGCTGGCCCTGCTTCAGGGCGATTGCATGCTCATCATGCTGCACACACATGCTTCGGAGGTGGATTTCCTGCGCCGTGCCGGACTGACTTTTCTGGATGACACCCAGTTGCTGGTGGATGCGCTGCTGCATCCGGCACCTGACGATGAAAACAGCCGCGATGCCACCCAGCCGCTGGGAGAGCTCGATGTGGGGGATCATCCCCCTGAGGCCAGCGGCCCTACCAAGGTCATCCCGCGTCGTTTGTGAGGCAGTGGCCTCCGAGCTGTGCTTTGCCGTGATTCCCGCCTTTGCTTGAAAGGATTGCCGCTACCGTGGCGAAATCTTGGCTCTTGTTTTTCTCTACCCACGCTCATGTCTGATCCAGCCGTCACTCTCTTTTCCCGCCGTCGCTTTCTCAATGCCAGCGGAGGAACGTTGCTCGTTCCTGCCGTCATCACCGCCGCCACCTCTTTGAGCGCCCAGCAGAAAGCGGATTCAAACGAGACGCTGAAAATTGGTCTCATCGGCTGTGGCGGTCGCGGCACCGGCGCGGCAGCGCAGGCTCTTGGCGCGGATTACAACGCTAAAATCGTCGCGATGGCTGACGCCTTTGACACGCAGATCGAGAACAGCATCAAAAACCTCTCCAC
>CAXNGR010000458.1:0-4402 GCA_964201265.1 Verrucomicrobiaceae bacterium | reverse complement strand
CACCATCGAGGAGAAGATCATGACCTTGCAGCACAAGAAGAACCTCATGGTCAACAACGTCCTCGGCGAAGGCGGCTTCACCAACCTCCTCCAGCGCGAGGACTTCGAGTTCCTCTTCGACATCGAAGCCGAGCGGGCTGCATAGAACGGCAAGATCACCTGTTGCCGCGATTCATGAGTCGTGCATACTCCGCGCATTCCAACCACGCCCCTGTAGCTCAATGGTTAGAGCAGGGAACTCATAATTCCTTGGTTATCGGTTCGAGTCCGGTCGGGGGTACTTCTTGTGTCTGGCGCACCCGGCAGGACTTGCCGCTTGCAGCATTTTCCTGCTCCGGGTATTCTCCGCCCATGAGCGTCGCCACTCTCCAGCAATTCGGCCAGAGCCTCCCGTCATGGGTGGCTCTTGTTCAACGTGGTGAAACGGTCGCCATCATGGATGGCGAGCGCGAGGTGGCGCGGCTGGTGCCACCGGAGAAGCGCACGACTGCCACCACCCTTCCGGCCAAGCAGCCTGCGGCGGATGCCTCTTGGATGAAGAATCGGCTGGCAGAGCTGGAGAAAACCTTTCCTGAGCCGGTGATCGGCGCATCCGAGGAATTGGAAGCATTTCGGGCTGAACGCTTCTAATTCATGTCCTACGCGGATTCCAGTCTGCTCTTGAAGCTCTACCTGCGGGAGCCTGAAACACCGGCGGCACTCGCCGCACTCAGTAACGCAGCAGGGCCGGTGATCTTCACGCCACTGCACCGGCTGGAAATCATCAACGCCATCCGCCGCAACCTCGCCTCCAAGCGCATCCGACGCGGGCAGGCATTGAAAGCGCTGCAAACCCTGCGCCATGACCTGCGCAGCGGCTTCTACATTCAGCCGCCGGTGGATTGGGCGCGGGTGTTTCAGCGTGCGCAGCGGTTGAGCCGAAGTTATGCGAGAAAGTTGGCCGTGCGCTCGCTGGACTTGCTACATGTCGCCATGGCGCTTGAAATGCCCCATGATTACTTGAGGAGCATTCCATACCAAGGCCAAGGATACACACTGATAGGCTTGGAGTTTAGAGGTGTTGAGTTTTTGACCTTCGATGACCGCCAGCGTCAGGCAGCCTGCTCAGAGGGTTTGGATGTGATGCCATGAATCAAAATGCGGCCATTTCTCAAGCAGAGATTCTCCGAGAGGATGGTGCGCAGCTTTATTTGGAGCCATTAAGCTCCCTGGGAACACAAGAAAACGTGGTGCAGGGGCAGGTGCCTTTTGCTCCACCGGTTTCATCCTCTATCAAACAAGCCGACTTTCCAAAAGACCGCCGCGCAGCCATGATGAAGGTCGCGAGCACGGTTATTGACCTCGGCCTGAGAACTCCGCAGGAACTCGCTGCAAGGCTCGACAAGCTCCGCCCTGATGGCTCATTGCGGCAGTACTCGCGTGCGTTCTGGCGTCTGATGAGCAGCTTTGATTCGTCGCTGCTGGAGAGTCCCGACTGGCAGGACATCTACGCTAAGATGGACAAGTCCGACACATTCAAAATCGGCGAGCATCAATTTTGTGAGCCTGATTATCGGCAGATCATGCTTTGGGCGAACGCGCTGAAGATGGAGCCATTGACGGTGGTTGAAAGACTGCTTTCCGGACCAGGCAGAGCAGATTACTGCGATTCCCAAAGTCATTTCAAGAACAGGCGCATTATCAAACTCCGCTGGGATATGAAGTTGCTGCCACTTGGGCACTTTGAATGGGTCGATGGTCTTGTGATCGAGTCCATATGGTTCTACTCGGCCGACGCGTCCTCTGCCATTCAGATCAAACGGAGTCTCAGGCTTCCATTGCCACAGCTACGGGATTTGATCTGCGATGACATGAATCTAATCTGCCTCGATCTTTCAGACTGCCCCCTTCTCACTGAACTATACTGCTCGTGCAACGAACTCACCGAACTTGGACTCGCAGCCGTGCCATTGCTCACAGACCTAAGGTGCTATTGGAACAAACTCGCCAAACTCGATCTCTCGTCGGTTCCACGGCTCATTAAATTGGAGTGCCAAGGAAATAAGCTCACCGAGCTTGATCTCGCATCGGCCCCACAACTCACCGATCTTAATTGTAGCGTCAACGCGCTGACCATGCTGGATGTTCGCCCATCGAAGAAGTTGCGAGATCTGTCTTACGACCGGGAAAAGACGAAGCTGATCCAGCGCTCGGACCAGGATTTTTTTAGAGTGGGGGAATTTCACCCTCCTGACGAAGGTGTGCATTCCGATTTCATATCCGTCGAGAAAGAGCCGGCAAAATGCCCAAAATCCACCTGTTGATTAATATCGGACGGATACAGAGAGATCGAAGTGCTCGACCTCCAAGAGGCAGTTTCCAAAGAAGAAGCGTGCACGGCAAGCGGGCTTTGTCGTTATGCCAGCAAGTTCGCACCGGAGAGGCTGATTTTGTCTTTGGATGAATTGCCTGATCTGTTATCTAGGGGGAGATTGCTGTTCGGCAATGACTCAAAGACCCCTGAATTTTCGCCTGTAAACGTCTCTCGATGCGCGAGAGAGTGGCCCGCTCTCAGGAGGCACGAGCCGTCTAGCTTTCTCGACTTCTTTTCAAAGCAAAGACGAGAAAAAAGAACTCGGAAAAAGCACTGCGCGGAAGTAATTTTCCAAGTTTTTGATTATCTTGGGATGGTTGAGGAGAAAGAACGTGAACTCGAAAAATTGAAGAAAGACCATTGGCTCGCTTTGGATGGCTGGAGCTTTGAACGTGGCGTTGCCGAAGTGCTTCGGAAAAGGGGCTATGAGGTACAAGTGACGCGAGGATCGAATGATGGTGGCATCGACTTGATCATCACGCGTGCGGAGGCGTCGATCATCGCTCAGTGTAAAAACCACGCCGCCCCCGTTGGCCCCGCCGTCGTGAGAGAGCTGTATGGTGCCATGATCAGTCATGGGGCCAGCGAAGCGTGGCTGATCGCATCATCAGGTGTCACCATTGGAGCAATGAACTTCACGGAGGGAAAACCGATGCGCATCATCGACCTGGATGAAATCATCCAATGGGAAGCTGCTGCTCAAAAAGCAGGCAGATAACGATTTGATCTCGTCAATAAGCACTTATTCCGGCCCGTAGTGATCTCCCTCAATGCCCAGGTATTCGCAACGGAGTTCACCGATCAATTCAGGTTCCCAATCCGGGCGCGTCCAAGCACCAAAACGGGTGGGCTGAAGACGAAACGGTGCTTGCTCGATCATTTCGAGAAACATTCGCTGCACCAGATCAAGGAGTTCAGGACTGGGCCTATCTTCTTCGAATTCAGGCAGCCCCGGATTCCAAGGAAGATGCAGGGCCAAACTCCGGAGTTCTTCATACTCGGCGCGAAAATCCTCCATCTTCGTCAACCATTGGGTCAAGTCGGCCGCACAACGGCTTTGCACCTGTCGAAGAGCTTGAAGACCGCCTGTCTTGTTTGTGTCCATAGTGCTTTATGCCACGACAAGAGGGAAACTCGACTACCAAATTGCCGGGAGTGTTTGCGCCGCCTTTACAGATTCCATTCGGGCTGCGCCGGGTGGGGTCACACACGTTAAACATCCGTTATCATCCAACCAGTGGAATTGAACGTCGAAGAATAAAGGCTGTTCGTTGCCGGGGTGCTCCCTTATGCGCTTTTCAATGTCCGCTTTGAATGGCTTTATGATGCCAAATTTTTTGGCCATGACTTCATCCCAAATTACAAAGCCATCTTTGCGCAGCTTGATTCCCTCGGTGCAAAAGTCTTTGAAGTTGATCCAACGTTCTTCTCCCATGTCTCCTTTAACGTTTCCACCTCAAAAGCCTTTGGCGGTATTTGCAACGTTGGTGGCGCACCCGGCAGGGATCGAACCTGCGACCGGCCGATTAGAAATCGGCTGCTCTATCCACTGAGCTACGGGTGCCTCACGAAACGTGCGCGATCATAAATCCGTCTGCGGCATGAGCAAGGGCTCACTCACTCGGGATGCAGGCCGAACATTTGCAGCATGACGCGAAACATGTCGCCCAGTTTGTTCTGGTAGGGGCGCACGGGACGCAGAACCGTCCAGTCGCGGAGCTGGCCGATGGCGGCGAGACGCTTGGAGGGATGCACGAGCACGGCGAAGCCGGCGTATTCGAGCAAGGGGAGGTCGGCTGCGCTGTCGGAATAGCTCCAGCAGGTGGAGCGCTCCCTCTCGGTCAGTTCGGCCACACCGGGCACGGCTTCCTCCATGGCAGCGATCTTGGCCTCGTGCTTGTTGTTGCCTGTGACGAGCTTTGGCATGCCTGGAAAGGTGTCGCCAATCTCAAACCGCGTGGCGATGCAGTAGTCAAAGCCGAGGGCGTGGGCGATGTCGTGCGCGTAGAAGTCCGGGCTGGCGGTGTTCAGCACCAGAATGCGGTGCTG
>CAXNGR010000457.1:0-4402 GCA_964201265.1 Verrucomicrobiaceae bacterium | reverse complement strand
AATTGACGGGTGCTTGCAGCGGTGCCATCGACTGAAACGGCGCGTCCAAGGGCGGAATCACATCTGCCTGCATGACTGGCGTCAGTTTCACCGCCGAACCTTCGATCGTTCCGGTCGGTGTGACCGTGGGAGCCGGCAGATCCCCCGGTTTGATCTGGTAAAGGACGAGATCCCGTGCCTGCGGCATGCCCTCTTTGATGTCCGCTGTGATGTAGTTGCCCTTACGCTCCGGCGTCACTTTCAGCTTCGCCTTGGTGCCATCGGCGTTCTGCGACACGATCTCCGTTCCCGCCGGGATGTTCAGCCGCTGCTCGCAGTTGATCAGCACATAATTTTGCTCGGGATTCACCAGCTCAATCGTGCCGATCAGCTTCACCTCGCCCGTGCGGTTGTTCTTCTTGAGCGCTTCGTCAAACATTCCCATCTTGGCCGCCTTTCCAAGCAAGTAGGAGCAACTGCTGAGTCCCAGCAGCGGCAGAAGGCAGATGACACGAAGAAAACGCATGCGTCCATTGATGCGCATGCGGGGCTGGCTGTCCAGCGGTCAGGAGCGAGGAAATTCTCGTCAAATCGGAGCTGGAGTGGCAGATTGACCGAATGGAAGAACTTAATCCGTATGCTGCTCCGAAAGCCGAGGCGCTGACGCGAATCAGTGAGGCTGAAACGATACGCCGCCAGCACATCAGCCAGGAATCCTCAATCAAGACGCTGGGATGCTTGTACTTGCTTGGCGGTGTTTTGATTCTTCCAGGGATTGCTTTGTCCCTGGTTCAAAGCAACGGGCGTGGCGGCACGTCGGGCGATCTGCTTTGGCACATGGTTTTCATTTCGGTGGCGCTGGCGGCGATTGTGATCGGCTTCGGTCTGCGCACGCTGAAAAAGTGGGCGTCCATCCTGGCGATCAGCCTTGGAGTTTTTCTATGCGTCATTTACCTTTTTGACCTGCCTTCCTCAACCATGGGGTTGATTATCCAGACGGTGGTTATTTTGACCTTGGTGAGCGCCAAAACACGCAAGGTAGTTTCGGCGGACTATCAGCAAGTCATTGCCGAGACTCCGCATGTGAGGCCGCGCACCTCCGTCGCAGCTTGGGTGCTGCTTGGCGTTTTGTTGCTTGTCTTGGCCTGGGTTGTTTATCAGGTCGTTATTACCCGATGATCCCCAGCTTCTTCAGCGTGGCGCTCAGTTCGGCGATTTTATCCTGCTCCATGCCCACGAGCGGCAGGCGCAACTCGTCGGTGCAGTGACCGGCCAGCGCCATCGCGGTTTTGATAGGGATGGGATTGGTGGCCAGCTTCAGGAAGGCTGCGAACAGCGGGTAGTAGCGTGTGTGGATCTTCAACGCGGCGGTGTAATCGCCCTTCAGGGCGAGCTGCACCATCTCACTGAGTGGTTTCGGGATCAGGTTGCCCGCCACGCTGACGATGCCGACCGCGCCTACAGACATGAAGGGCAGCGTGAGGCCGTCATCGCCGGAGAGGATCTCGAAAGTCGCGGGAAGAATCTGCTTCATCTGGCTCACTCGCTCGGGATTGCCGCCGGCTTCCTTGATCGCGCAGATGTTCGGGCAGCTCTCGGCCAGACGCACGAGCACATCGAGACCGATCTCGATGCCGCAGCGGCCTGGGATGCTGTAGAGCATGATCGGGAGCTTCGTGCTCTCAGCGACGGCCTTGAAGTGCTGATAGAGACCTTCGGGCGTTGGCTTGTTGTAATACGGCGCGACTTGCAGAATCGCCGTGGCACCGGCGGCCTCGGCCTCCTGGGTCAGTTCGACGGCTTCCCGCGTGGAATTCGATCCCGTGCCTGCCATGACGACCCCGCGGCCTTTGGCAAACTCGACCGTGAGTTTGACCACGCGTGAGTGTTCTTCGTGGTCAAGCGTGGGCGACTCACCAGTCGTTCCACAGGGCACGACACCGGACACGCCGTTGTCGAACTGGAAATCGACGAGGGATTTGAGCGCGGCCTCATCAATTTGGCCGTTGCGAAAAGGGGTGACGATGGCGGTGTGGGTTCCGGCGAACATGGGAAGCATGGGGCGAAGAACTAGGAGCTTAGAGTTGAACCGTGCCTTGGAAAACGAAATCTGCCGGTCCAAACAGAGTTACATTCGTGTATTCGCTTTTGGCGGTCTCCTCAAAGCCGACTTTCAGAGTGTCACCGCCTTTGACGAGGACGCTCACGGGGCTGGGTGCGCCGGTGAGTTCGTGATGGATCAAGGCGCAGCCGACCATTCCGGTGCCGCAGGCGAGGGTTTCGTCTTCCACACCCCGTTCATAGGTGCGGATGGAGATGCTGCCGGGGGCGAGCACTTTGGCGAAGTTCGCGTTCGTGCCTTTGGGCTTGAAGGCTTCGTGATAGCGCAGGCCCGCGCCCCATTCGCGCACAGGCACGCTGGCGAGGTCATCGACAAACACCACGGCATGCGGAACCCCGGTGTTCACACTGTGGACGGTCAATTCCGCGCCTGCGACGGGCAGCGTCTGTGCGAGTTTCAGGCTGTGCGGGGCGCTCATGTTGATGCGCACCTGATCACCTTCGAATTCGGCAGAAATCATGCCTGCGAGTGTCTCGAAATTGATCTTCGTGAGCTTGTCGCCATGCAGGTGATTCACAAAACGACCGAAGCAACGCGCGCCATTCCCGCACATCTCGGCCTCGCCGCCGTCGGCGTTGTAGTAGCGCATTTTGAAGTCGCCGCCGTCGGTGGCCGGCTCGACGCAGAGCAGGCCATCCGCGCCGATGCCACGATGGCGGTCGCAGAGCTTTTCAATTTGGTCTTTCGTCAGCGCGAGGCTGAGGTCGCGATTGTCCAGCATGACGAAGTCATTGCCGGCACCATTCATTTTGGTGAAGGAGAGGGTCATAGTAGAAATTAGAGGGCGTGGACGGCATCAACGAGCGGTTTGACGAAGGCTTCCACCTTCGCGGCGCAATCAGGGCTCGAGCCGTTTTGCTCGATGAGTTTGACGATGGCGCTACCCACCACGACGCCATCGGCCTTGCTGGCGATTTCGGCGGCCTGGGAGGGATTGGAAACACCAAAACCGACGCAGACAGGCACCTCCGTGGCGGCTTGGATGATGGCGACCTGCTCGGCGATGCCGGTGGCGATCTCCGCCTGGGCTCCGGTGACGCCGAGGCGGCTCACATAATACACAAAGCCTTCGGCGCTCTTGGCGATGCTGGCGATGCGTTCGGCGGGCGAGGTCGGGGCAATGAGCTGAATGTGCCGCAGTTCCGGCGTGGGCTTCAATTCGGCGTTTTGCGCTGCCTCATCCGGCGGCAGGTCCAGAACGAGCACGCCATCGGCTCCGGCGGCTGCGGCGTCGATGTGGAAGCGCTCGTAGCCGTAGGTATAGACGGGATTCAGGTAAGTGAACAGGACCAGCGGCAATTGGGACTTCGTGCGGAGCTTTTTGATCATCTCCAAAACGCCCGGCGTGCTCGCTCCGGCCTTCAGCGCACGGTCGGCGGCCAATTGATTGACCACGCCATCGGCCAGCGGATCAGAAAACGGTACGCCGAGCTCGACGACATCCACTCCGGCGCGTTCCAGGCCCAAAACGATGTCGATCGTGGCATCGAGCGTGGGATCACCGGCGCAGACATAGGCCACAAAGGCCTTTTTCTTCGCGGCGCGAAGCTGGGCAAAACGGGCGTCGATGCGGTTGGTAGGGGCGGACATGGGGCGGGGTGTTTAGCATGCGAAAGGGAGAATGTCGAGCCGAGAGCATCGAGACAGACTGCCAAAGGCAGCCCGAAGGGAAGCGAAGCGCATCAATACCTGAATGATGAAGAAAGCTACCCTTGGGCTTGTGTGGGATGGGCGGTGCCGTAGTCTGCCGCACCATGAAAACCGTGTCTGCTTTGTTCTGTGTGCTGGGTGCCGCGTCCTTCGCTGCCGAGCCGGTGAGTTTGCCGAAAATCTCGCTCGCGCCCTTTTCTCCGCCACCTGTGGCCATCACCGGGCCTTCCGAGCCTGAGAAACCGATGGAGGCGAAGGCGCCGACGCTCGACAAGGCGGCGAACATGAAGTCGCTGCTGAATCAGGTCGGCGTTCTGCTCACCGCAGAGCAAAGGAAGCATCTGGAGCAGCATCGCTTCGTGCTGCTGAGCGTGACGGGCACGCGGTTGGAGACGGTGTTTGAGCCGCCCTCGAAGGAAAAGGACGAGGACGGCAATGTGGTGCCGGATTACCGCTCCACGCCGGATGAGATGCTGGCGGCGTTTGATCACATCGCCGAAGATCCGAGCGATCCGCGGTCGCGCACGCCGGGCCAGGCCAAGTACATCACCGCCGACCTGGCGATGCATGCCTTCCATCGCTTCTTTTCGCAGGCGCTGGAGTTTCTGGAGCAGCGGCAGCTCCGCGCACGGCTGGAGGATGTGCTGGAGC
>CAXNGR010000456.1:0-4411 GCA_964201265.1 Verrucomicrobiaceae bacterium | reverse complement strand
CCGAGGTGGAGTTCGCCAAGGAGATCAGCGAGGCCGTCATGGATGTGTGGCAGCCCACGCCGCAGCATAAGATGATCCTCAACCTGCCCGACACCGTCGAGGTCTGCATGCCGAACGTGTATGCCGACCAGATCGAGTGGATCTGCACGAACATCAAAAACCGCGACAGCCTTATTGTGAGTCTGCACACGCACAATGACCGCGGCACCGGCACCGCCGCCACGGAGTTGGGATTGCTGGCTGGTGCTGACCGCGTCGAGGGCACGCTGTTTGGCAATGGCGAGCGCACCGGCAACCTCGATATCGTCCAGGTCGCCATGAACTTGTACATGCACGGCATCGACCCGAAGCTGGACTTCAGCGACATGAACGGCCTCATCCGCATGTATGAACGCACCACCGGCATGACCGTGGCCCCGCGTCACCCCTACAGTGGCGAACTCGTCTTCACCGCCTTCAGCGGCAGCCATCAGGATGCGATCAAGAAAGGCCTCGCCGGTTATGAGCAGCACAAGACCATCTGGGATGTGCCTTACCTCACCATCGACCCGAACGACATCGGCCGCGAATACCGTGAGGTCATTCGCGTGAACTCGCAGAGCGGCAAAGGTGGCGTCGCCTACCTGCTCGAAAGCGAGTTTGGCATCGAACTGCCAAAGGACATGCAGCGCGAGTTCGGCCCCATCGCCAACGATATTGTGGACAAGCTCGGTCGCGAGGTCAGCGGTGCGGAGTTGAAGGACATGTTCTGGAAGGAATACATCCAGCGTGAGACGCCCTACGCGCTGCATCACTTCCACGCCGACGGCGTGGACGGCGTCTTCACCTGCCGTTGCAGCCTCGTCGTGAATGGCAAGGAACGCGGTGTCACCGGCAAAGGCAACGGCCCCATCGCCGCCTTCGCCGATGCCCTCATCACCGATGCCGGTGCTCCGGGCTTCGAAGTCACCACCTACCGCGAGCAAAGCCTCAGCTCCGGCACCGAAGCTGCTGCCCTCGCCTTCATCCAAATCAAAACGACTGCTGGCAAGACGGTCTGGGGGGCTGGCGTCGATACGAACATCGAACTCGCCTCCATCAAAGCCGTGCTCAGCGCGGTGAACCGGGCAGGGTGACACGTTATGAACATCTACCGCGAGTTCACCCTGCTCATCCAAGCCCTCAACACCGCCGACGTGCCCTATGCCGTTTGCGGAGGGCTGGCGATGGCGGTGCATGGCTATCCGCGGGCGACGAAGGACATTGACCTGCTCATTCATCCCGATGATCTGCCGCGCATCGAAGTCCTGGTGAAACAAGTGGGCTTTGATGTACCCGGCGGCACGCTGACCTTCAAGCATGGCACGCCGGAGGAGACCCGTGTCGTGCGGTTTAGCAAGTTTGAGGACACCGAATACCTCACGCTTGATCTTCTGCTGGTCACTGCCGTTTTCGAAAGCGTCTGGGAATCTCGTCAAAAGGCTGTTTTGAGCGAGATAGACTTCCAGGTCGTCTCTCGTGACGGCTTGGCGAAGATGAAAACGCTGGCAGGACGCACCCAGGACAAGGCCGACCTTGAGAAACTGGCCGAAGTCGGCGAAACTCCGCTATGATTGACACGAAACGTCAAAGCCGGGCCATCTCCGCCGACATGAGTCCGCAGGCCATCGAGCACCGGTTGCGCACCGTCGCGGAACTCAATCAGATGTGCCGAACACTGGCTGGCGCGACGGTTGTGCCGTGTGAAAACGGCACAAAGCAGGCAGGCAAAAAAGTGGCCTGATTCGCCATTGAGGCGTCAATTCAACGGCTTCAGCTCAGGCAGGAGGAACTTGCCGTCTTTGCGGATGAGCTTGCCATCGAAGCGGATCTCGCCACCGCCGTAGTCGGGGCGCTGGATGTTGACGAGATCCCAGTGGACCTGGCTGCGGTTGCCGTTGTCGGCGATGCCTTCGTAGGCTTGGCCGGGGGTGAAGTGGAAGCTCCCGGCGATCTTTTCGTCGAAGAGGATGTCGCGCATGGGCTCCTTGATCTCGCGATTGAAGCCGATGGCGAATTCTCCGATGTAGCGGGCACCTTCATCGCTGTCGAAGATCTTGTTGATGGCCTCGGTGTTGTTGGCGGTGGCCTTCACGATCTTGCCCTTGCTGAACTCGAGCTTCACGCTGTCGAAGGCGATGCCCTGATAGATGGTGGGGGCGTTGTAGCTGATGACGCCCTCGACGCTGTCTTTGACGGGAGCGCTGAAGACCTCGCCGTCAGGGATGTTGTGACCGCCGCCGCAGACGATGGACTTGAGGCCCTTGAGGCTGAAGCGCAGGTCAGTGCCGGGGCCGGTGATGTGGACCTGCTGGGCTTTGTCCATGAGCTTTTTCAAGGCGTTCATGGCGGGGAGTAGGGAAGCGTAGTCCAGCAGGCAGACGCGGAAGAAGAAGTCCTCGAAGGCCTGGGTGCTCATGCCGGCCTGCTGAGCCATGGAGGGCGTGGGCCAGCGCAGGACGACCCAGCGGCTGTTGTTGACGCGCTCGTTTTGCACAGGGCGGAGCTTGGCCATGACGAGCTTCATTTTGTCGGCCGGCACGTCGGAGCTTTCGGTGATGTTGTGGCTGCCTCGCACGGCGATGTAGCAGTCGGTCTGTTTCATCAAGGCGAGGTTGTTCTCAGCGATGAGGTCGTACTGTTTGGCGTTCGCATGAATCATCTGCTCGCGGGTGAGCACGGAGTCATTGATGCGGACCATGGGCAGGCCGCCAACGGCGACGACCTCGCGGATGAGGCTTTGACCGACGGCACTGGGCACGTCAAAGAGGTCGATCCAGACGAAGTCGCCTTTTTTGACCTTGGTGGAGTAGCGGACGAGTTGGCGGGAGAGGGCGTCGATTCGGGGGTCGTGCATGATGCTGTGGATTGTGGCGATAAAGACACACACTGGCAAAAGGGAAAATCGAGGGAATGCTGTTGGCATGACGCGCCACTTGATCCTGCTGATTGTTTTGATGTCCTCGGTGTTTGCTCGTGGTCAGGCACCGGGCTGGGCCAAAGACCTGACGAAAGCGCCGGTGGGCCCCTACCTGAACGTGCCGCCGTGCGAGATCACGTTTGAGCTAGGCTGGAATAATTTCATCATGGCAGGCAAGGCATCGCTGAGCGTGAAAGAGGCGGGGAATTATTGGCGGGCGGACGCCACGGCCTCCAGCACGGGCTTCGCGCGGACGTTGTGGAAGTACGACTGCGAGATGACCTCGATCATCGAGCGCGCGACGATTCATCCGCGCTTTTTGAGCCACAGCGAGACGGACAGCGCTGAGAACTGCCGCTACCGCGTGTCCTTTGAACCAAGCCGGGCAGTGACGGAGACAACGATCTCGCCGAAGAAGGGCGCTAAGAGCACCTCAACCGCGATCTGTCCGTATGGGCCGATGGAGGATCTCCTCTCGGTGATTTTGTATGTGCGCAGCCAGGCGCTGACGCCGGGGCAGAAGGTGACGCGGGTGGTCCAGCCGTGGGACAAACCATACCTGACCACGTTTGAGGTGCTGGGGCGCGAGACGCTGGAGTTTGGCGGCAAGAAGCGGCCCTGCATCAAAGTGAGCGTGAAAATCCGCAAAATCGACCGCACCACGCTGGTGCTGAGCAGCTACAAGAAGATGAAAACCTCGACGATCTGGATTTCAGACGATGCGATGCGGCTGCCCATCGAGATGCACGCGGAGATATTCGTCGGCTACATGTCAGCACGGATGACCGGCATGAAGATGCTGAGCGGCAAGGACGCGGCAGCGAGGTGCCGAACAACATGGCGGTGAGCCCGCCTGCGAACTGAAAGGTACATGCACCGGCCATCACGGAGCACGGTGCGGGCCACTTGGGGTTGATGAAGGAGGGCTGAAAGCCAGCCGCATCTCGCTCTCTGGCGCTCCGCTTTCATCTCAGTTCTTGCGAGAAGGTTGCTCGGACGCGACGGCTTTCATCACCGCCCTGCGCAGCAGGCGCTCAGGAATGGTGCCTTTCTGCGGCTGCGGACGCAGCATCATTTCCACCCCGCCAATCTTGATGCGGGTGGGCGCGGAGCGATTGTTTTGGCCCATGGTGACTTGGACCTCGGGTCAGGAGTTCCCCTGTTCCTCTGCGATGGCGGCTGCACACGTTGGGGAGTGGTTCACAGGAGGCTTCTAGCGTATGGCCTTTGTGACGTGCTGCGGAATATTTCGTAAATTTAAGGCGGTCGATAGATCTAATGCACCTGTTTTCATGTCAAGAAACGCACTTGGATTGTCGGTGAACTAGGCCGTGTTTGAAAACCATCAACAGCCGTATCTGAGCCAGTCGATGATGGAGGCGAACTGGATGAGGGAAAGAAAGTGCAATGCAAGCTTGTCGCGCCGGGTGCTGGCGCAGGCCCAGCGTTTGAGACGGCAGAAGAAGTTCTCCA
>CAXNGR010000455.1:0-4415 GCA_964201265.1 Verrucomicrobiaceae bacterium | reverse complement strand
CGCACTTCTTTGAGCGTGGGCCAGATGTCCTTCAAATAGACGCCGCTACCGGCGACGAGCTCGTCCTTGCTCAAGTCGATATCGACGGTGCCGGCGATGGCGTAGGCGACGACGAGCGGGGGCGACATGAGGAAGTTTGCCTTGATGCTCTGATGCACGCGGGCCTCGAAGTTGCGGTTCCCGGAGAGCACGGAGGCGGCGACGACGTCCTGGCCTTTGACGACATCTTCAATGCCAGCGTCGAGCGGGCCGGAGTTGCCGATGCAGGTGGTGCAGCCGTAGCCGACGGTCTGGAAGCCGAGCCTGTCGAGCTCGACCTGGAGGCCGGTCTTGGTGAGGTAATCGGTCACGACGCGGCTGCCTGGGCCGAGGCTGGTTTTGACGGAAGGCTTCACGGTGAGGCCCTTGGCGTTCGCTTTCTTGGCGAGCAGACCCGCGGCGAGCATGACGCTCGGATTGGAGGTGTTCGTGCAGCTCGTGATGGCGGCGATCAGCACGGAGCCATCTGTGATGGTGTCTTTCGTGTCGGCCTTGCTGTTTACGACGACTTCGGCGGGCTTGAAGGACTCCGCCTTGCCGAAACCACCGGCCTTCACATCCGCGCCGAGGAGGTCGCGGAACTTCGTCTTCAAAGCGGGCACCTCGATGCGGTCCTGCGGACGCTTCGGACCGGACACGCAGGGCACCACGCCGCTGAGGTCGATCTCCATCTCGGTGGTGAATTCGATGCTGCCTTTCTCCGTGGGGATGCCCCACATGCCTTGCGCTTTGTAATAAGCCTCGACGGTTTTGCAGAGTTCCTCGCTGCGGCCCGTGCCGCGGAGGTAGGCGACGGTTTCTTCGTCCACGCCGAAGAAGCCCATCGTCGCGCCATACTCAGGCGCCATGTTCGCGATGGTCGCACGATCGGTGACCGGCAGGCTGACTGCGCCGGGGCCGTAGAATTCGACGAATTTGCCGACGACGCCGAGCTTGCGGAGTTTCTGAGTCACTTCGAGCACGAGGTCGGTCGCGGTAACGCCTTCTTTAAGAGCACCCGTGAGGTAAACGCCGACCACTTCCGGCACGAGGAAGGTCACCGGCTGGCCGAGCATGCCCGCTTCGGCTTCAATGCCGCCCACGCCCCAACCGACGACGCCGAGGCCGTTGATCATCGTCGTGTGCGAGTCCGTGCCGACGAGCGAATCCGGATAATACACGCCGTCTTTTTCGAGCACGCCCTTCGCGAGGTATTCGAGGTTCACCTGATGCACGATGCCGATGCCGGGAGGCACGACTTTGAAGGTATCAAAGGCCTGCTCGCCCCATTTCAGGAACTGGTAGCGCTCCTTGTTGCGCTCAAACTCCAGCGCGAGGTTTTGATTCAGCGCCTGCTGCGTGCCGGCGAAATCGACCTGCACCGAGTGGTCCACCACGAGATCGACCGGCACCAGCGGCTCGACCATCTTCGGATTCTTGCCGAGCTGCTTCACCTTCGAGCGCATGGCGGCCAGATCGACGAGAAGCGGCACGCCCGTGAAGTCCTGCAGCACGATGCGGGCGACGGTGAAGGGGATTTCATACTCGCCGGGCGCTTTCGCATTCCAGTTCGCCAGATTCTTCACATCCGCCTCGGTGACCTTCTTGCCGTCCAGATTGCGCAGCAACGACTCCAGCACGATGCGGATGGAAACCGGCAGCTTCGAGACTTTGCCGATGCCCGCGGCCTCAAGAGCCGGGAGGGAGTAAAACTTGCCGGCGGAGCCGTTGCCAGTGGTGAAGGTCTGAGGGGTGTTCATTGTCGAGTGTCGCGGGGAATCCAGCAGGGATAGCGAATAGAGCACGAATGACACCAGATTTTTTGTGCTCGCGGCCTTCCCGCGCGATTTTCCGCCTCAAACCAGCCTCCATCCCAGCCATGCAGCGCGCACCATGTGATTGGCGGCTTTCTGCGTGATGGCGGTAGCGACGGCAGCCGTATGAACCTCAAGACCTGCCGGTTTGCAGCGAGCAGACGCGGCAGGCGGCGCACAGATCACAGCTCACGCTGTGGGGATTGTCCACGCACTTCGGGCAATGGACGCAAAGCATGCAAAAGGGACGCTGGGTGCCGGTGCTAGCTGCGGGTTGGCAGCTTGAGCGCGTGGCGTCCTTCCTGGCATAGGTACAGGCCCGGGAGGAAAGTGTCTGGATGACAGTGGAAACGTCCGTATTCATGACCGTGGCATGGGGTGAACACCCCACGCATGGCCCAGAGCTCCAAAACGCGCTATTGGTCGGAAGACCAATACGACCAAGTTTTTTTCAGCCGCGTTGCGCGGGCGCTTCTCCTGCTCAACTTCACCCGATGTCCGCCCAACCCGTGACAAACGAACAGCCAGCCTGCTTGAAATGGAGCGGAGGTTCCCTGCCTTTGACGGGGCCGTGTGTCATCGGACGCCGTTCCGACAACGACATCCCCATCAACAACGTGCAGGTTTCCCGCCGCCACGCGCTGCTGATGAGCCATAACAGCGAATGGTGGCTCAACGACTTGGGCAGCCGCAACGGGATCTACCTCAACGGTTTGCGCATCACCAGCGCCCGCCGCCTGCGAGATGGCGATGAAATCCGCATCGCCAACCAGCGCATCACGTTTAACAACGGTCAGCAGGGGCCGCTCCATCGCAGCACCATCGTCGGCAGCACCACGCAGCTTTCGCTGCCGGAGGAGAACGGTGCCTCACACGCCCCGGTGGTCTGCGAGTTGATCATCTCCTCCCTGCAAGGCGAGATTCTGGAGGGCGAGAAGGCCGCGCAGTGGTTTTTTGGCAAAAAGCTGGAGCGCAGCCCCGGAGCGGAGCGTTTCCGCCTTCCGCCGCTGGTGCGTGACTGGCTGGCCCGAATGATGGAGACTTCAGCAGCGTTTGCCCCGCTGGAAATCCAGAATGGCGAGAAGAAACTCGTGGTTTCCCTGGCGCGCTGCAAAGACGAGCGCTGCTTCCTGCTACTGCGGGAGGAATCAGCCCAAGTCTCCATCGAACGCCTTCAAACCCTCGGTCTCACCGAACGCGAAGCCGAGGTCATGCACTGGGTGTGTGAGGGCAAGCAAAACCCCGAGATCGCTGGGATTCTCGATGTCACTCTGCACACGGTGAAACGCCACATGGAGCACATCCTCCAAAAACTCGGCGTGGAGAGCCGACAGAAGGCCATCAAGGCTGTGACGGACCGACTGGGAACGTGAATAATCCAGACTGAGTCATTCGTTCCAGAGCAACCATGAAGAAACGACTGCTGCTCTCGCTCTGCTTTGCCCTGACCACTTTCGCCGAGGAGGCACCACGGCCTAACATCGTGTTTCTCCTGGCGGACGACCTGGGCCGCGCGGACTGCGGCTTCATGGGCGGGAAAGACATCCAGACACCGCACTTGGACAAGCTGGCGAAGGCGGGGGCGATTCTGGATCAGTTCTATGTGCAGCCGGTCTGTTCACCGACGCGAGCGGCACTGATGACAGGGCGCTATCCGATGCGACACGGCCTGCAGGTCGGTGTGGTGCGGCCCTGGGCTCAGTATGGGCTGCCGCTGGAGGAACGCACGCTGCCGCAGGCGCTGAAGGAAGCGGGTTATGAGACCGCCATCGTGGGCAAGTGGCATCTCGGTACCTTCCAGCCCGCTTACCTGCCGTTGCAGCGCGGATTTGATCATCAGTACGGCCACTACAACGGCGCGATCGATTACTTCACCCACATCCGCGATGGCGGCTTTGACTGGCACAAGAACGACCAAGAAAACCATGACGAAGGCTACTCGACGCACTTGATCGCCAAGGAGTCGGTGAGGCTGATTCGTGAACGCGATGCCAAGAAGCCGCTCTTTCTCTATGTGCCCTTCAATGCGGTGCATGGGCCGTATCAGGTGCCGGATGACTACCTGAAGCCGTATGCGGAACTCAAAGGCACACGCCAGAAATACGCGGGCATGTTGGCGGCCATGGACGAGGCGGTGGGTCAGATCGCCGCTGCGATTGATGAGGCTGGCATGCGCAAAAACACGCTGTTCATCTTCTCCAGCGACAATGGCGGGCCGAGTCCCGGCCAGATCACTGACAACGGCCCGCTGCGCGCGGGGAAAGGCACGCTCTACGAGGGCGGCACACGTGTGGTGGCCTTTGCCACATGGGATGGCGTCATCAAGGCAGGCAGCACGGTGAAGGCACCACTGCACATCGTGGACTGGTATCCCACACTGTTGAAGCTCGGCGGTGCCAAGCTGGAGCAGAAGCTTCCGCTGGATGGACGAGACGCCTGGCCTGCAATCACACAGAACGCCGCAAGCCCGCACGATTTCATCCTGCTAAACACCACACCCAGCAATGGCGCGATCCGGATGGGCGACTGGAAGCTCGTGCTGGGCGGCAACATCGCCGACAACGAGGATGGCGGCGGTGAGGC
>CAXNGR010000454.1:0-4425 GCA_964201265.1 Verrucomicrobiaceae bacterium | reverse complement strand
AGTCCGGGCTTCAGCCCGCCGCGAACGCTCAGCACCTTTGCCCGTGTCAGCGGCACTTCGCTGGGTTTATGCAAAACGATCGCCGAGGTCGTCGATCATGCCCGCCAACTCACCCCCAAGCCGTTTCGACTCCACGTCTTTCCCCGCCTCACGAATGAAGACGGTGTCGAAGCCGAGGAATGGCAGCGCATCGACGCTGTTGAAGCTGAAATCACCCGCGAACTTCAACTAGCTGGTGTCCAACTCGAAACCCGGCTGCCTTATGCTCATGGCGATTTGATTCTCGATGTCATCGTCGGCGAAACCGCTGCCGAACCGCTCTTTCTCGGCCATCACGAGCATCAAAACGGCATCCACACGCAGCCTGGCGGCCTGCCTCGCATCACCTTGCCAAAGGACGTGCCATCACGCGCCTGGCTCAAGCTCGAACAAGCCCTCGCGTGGCGTGGCTGGGATCAGCTCGATCTGCGGGATCAAACCGCTCTTGATCTCGGCTGTGCTCCCGGTGGTGCCACCTTTGCGCTGCTGCAACGCGGCATGAACGTCCTCGGTGTCGATACCGGCGAGATGGACGAACGCGTCCTCCAACTCGCCAAATTCCAGGGCGTCCGCTTCGACCACTGGCGCACCGCCGCAGGCCGCATCAACCTCACCGCCTTGCCGCAGGAACCCGCCTTGCTGCTCTGCGACATCAATCTCGCCCCGCCCGAGGTGCTGCCACAAGTGGCGCGCATCCAGGAGGCGGTTCAAGCCCGTCGGCTCATCCTCACGATCAAACTCAACACCCCCGCGCTTGAAGATCGCGCCCACGAGTTCATCGACGCCATTCGCGACTGGGCACCCGCCCCTGTCTTTGCCACGCAACTCGCGGCGAACCGGCGCGAGATTTGTGTGTGCGCTGGTTAACTGCTTTTCGAATCCCCAGGGACCGGCAGAAAGCGCAGCTTGATGTCGCCGACTTCGATCATGTCGTTCGGACTCAGCGTGGTCTGATAGTAATACTTGCCGTTCACCACCGCCGCGTTGCCGGAGCCTGCCTCAGCGATGACCCATTCGTTGTTTGTCAGCGACAGCACACACTGGCTCTCGGGTCCGTTTTCATGACCGAATTTGAGATCGTTGTGTTTCCCGAGTCCGAGGATCACGCCCTTAGCGGTGATCGGATAGCGTTTTTGTCCGTCGTCACACCTCTCCAGATAGGCAAGCGGCGTGGTGGGAGACACGATGGCGGGTGCAGCTGGCTCGGGGCGATTTGGTTGAGGAGTTTTCGCTGGTGCTTCAGCGATGATCTCTTTTTCAACAGCGCCGCGTTTTGAACGAGCCGCGACGAAAACTCCCAGCACGAGAACAGCGGCACCGGCGGCCCACCAGATCCAAGCTGGGGGAGATGATGTGGTGACTTGAGGTTGCGGTGACACAGGCTCGGTCTTTTGAGCGGGCGGGGAGGGCAGGGCGCTTGCCACCTTGTCCTTGGAGATCATCACGGTCGCTTTCTTGCCTGACGCGGTCATCACTTCCAACTGCACTGGAGCGGCTTCCTTCAAGGCGGAGAGGTCCAGCGTTGCCGTGCCGCCACCGTGCATCACGCCGATGAGCGTCGGCCAAGTCGCAGCCCCCAGCTCGCGTGTGGCCACCACCGCTGGCGCATGCAGGCCGCCCGTTTGCAGTGATGCTTCCTTGAGATCGGCAAAGTAGTTCGCCTCGGTCGCTTTCTCCGCGAATCCGAAGGTGTGAACCGGAATCCCCAGCTTCCGCGCCTCCGTGATCAACTCATCCCGCCGCGCTTTCACCGCCACCGGTCCGCCCGGGGTCTCGTCCTTGCCATCGGTCAGCAGCACCACGCATTTTCGCGTCTCGCTCCGCCGGGCCAGATGATCGGTCAGGCCATGCTTCACGTTTTGATAGATCAAAGTGGTCAGCGAAGCCTCTCCATCGGCCTTGATCGCGGCCAGAGCCGTGTCCCGCTGATCCTGCGCGGACTCAAACGGCGATTCGACGACCAGATCCCTAGACAAGCTGGCGATCATGACGGCATCGCCTTTCGGCAGCGCGGACAACAGAGTACGTACCTCATTCACGCAAGCCGCCACGGTTGGCTGTCGCGCCGGGTTGCTGTTGTCGATCACGATCAGCCACGCGCAATTCGCGGGAGGCGTGCTCGCAAAACTCGTCCAGGCGGCTGGCACCGTCTGCTCCGCCGTTCCGGTTTTGACAGTGGCAGAGACCTTCGTGATGTCGGGCGTGTCCGCCAGTCTTAGGCTGACTTCAATTTTCGTTTCCCCGGCCACCGGTTCGATCTTCAAAGATGCCGCATCCACCCGCGCCTCCTGCGCCATGAGTGTGGCGCAAGCCCCCAGCAGCAGGGCCGTGAACAAAACTCGGGGGGAGCAGCGGCGAAGGAACGGACTCATGGTGGGTGCGGTGGTAATCCTCAACGTTTAGCCGTGATCAAAAAGCTGTCAGCACGCAATCTGCGCCAAAACGTCAACCGAACTTCCAAGTTCGGTCTCCAGTTCAGTCGCACCCCCAGGGAACGAGTTCGGGAGTTCGTTTCACTCCTCCGCCTCTGGCCGGATCATTCTCCTGCCAATGATCCCTCCGTTCAGCCACTCCCTGACATACACTGCCAAGGCAGGTTCTCCAAGGAGCGCGGACGCCCTCGTCCGCTTCCCTCTCCATGACCGACTCAGCCGTTTGGGCTGGCAAAAAGATGGGTGGCAAAAAATGGATCATTCTCCTGCCTTCATTCTCCTGCCAATAATCCTCTGTTCCGTTCCGCCACTCTCTTGAGATTCCAAGGCAGGGTTGGCAGAAGAATGGGGGCAGAAGAACCAGTCGGTGTTCCGCCTTCATCCTTCATCCTTCACCCTTGGCCCTTACACCGGGGACCAGTTGTCCGTGGATCACATCATCCCCTATGCCGTCGCTCCGCAGTTGGACAGCCGAGCGGCGTCGGAAAGCCGCGAGACAGATCATGCCCTGCATGACCCGCAGGGCGACACGAGCGTGAGGCGCGAGGGAGTCAACGTCATCGCCAATCTGGAGCTGATGCCGCTGCGGATGAACATCGGCAAACGAGACCGGATGACGACCCGGCAGCACGCTCTGGCCGCTCGGTTGCGCAGAGCGGGGTTGTTCTGAAAGTCACCTGCCCCACTTCTGATTCCGTCAAAGCTTCGACATCCCCTCCAGCGTCATGTTGTCCGCGATGATGTCATGCGGGATCAGCGCATACTTCCAGGGCTTGCCGCCGTGCTTGGCGTTGTAGTCGCTGGCGTTCTGGCACCAGGTTTCGGCGACTAGCTTCTTGGTCAGCACCGTAGCGTCCTGCATCTCGTTCTTTGCCTTGGGTTCGAGCATGTAGATGGTCGATTCCGTTTCGGCGACGAAGTCGGGCACATACTCCCGCTGGTCGGCCCCATCTCGATAGAACATCTGGAACTGGCCTTTGGCAGGCTTGAACCACTTCAGCGCATCAGTCTCCAGAATCTTGGCAAGGCGACGCTCAGCATCGGAATCGAACTTCTGCACCGGATACAGGCACTTCGAAAAGCCGCCGAAGAGATACTTCGCCATGTTGCTCTTGTCGGAGGGCGACTGGCGGTAGTCGAGCGGAGGCTCGCCGTGCTTGGCGGTGTAGGCGCTGTCTTTGAGTTCGGTGAAGCCTTTGCTGATCACCACGTCGTAGCCCGCGACCTCCTCGCGGAAGTGCTTGTGCATCTGCGAGTGGATAAAATCCGCGATGTCCTTCTGGTGAAAGTGCAGCACCTGCCAGATTTCCTCCTCGGGGAGGTAGGTGCGGAAGTGGTTCACGGTCTGCGTGGCGAGGTCGTAGAGCAGATCGGCGTTCGTGTCGTAGGACACATCGTCAAAGTCCACCAGTCCGGCCACCACATAGTCTTCCATGCGTTTCTCGCGGGCACCGTCGCTGCTAACGGTCACGGCTTCGCCCTTGTTGGTGTGCAGGTTGTGAACCCACAGGTCCTTCGAGGGCACGGGGAACTTCATGCTGCTGAGTTCCAGCGTGAAGGGCTCAAACCAGCTTTTCACCTCCCCCTTCGGCACCACGAGGATGCGCGGGATGGGGATCATCTCCTCCACCACGAGACTCGTGGTCTCGCTGATGATGGCGGCCATGTCGAGCTTCGGAGCGATGCCTTCCATCTCCATCTGCTGCGGCCCCGCGTGATACTGGGCGGCGACTTCCTGAAGGATGAACTTCTGCACCTCTGGCGTCTTGAGCGCTGCCATCGTTGGAGCCTGCTTGGGCTTGGCCTCCAGCCGCTTGATCACATCATAGGCGATCTGTGCCACACGTTGCTTCTCCGGGGTGTCAAAGGCAGGCTTGGTTTCCTTGCCTGCATTCTCGGTGCTGCTCGTCTGGTTCTCCGGTTCAAAGCCGAGCTTGGCCTTGAGATTGGACTC
>CAXNGR010000453.1:0-4432 GCA_964201265.1 Verrucomicrobiaceae bacterium | reverse complement strand
GTTTCGCCTCTTCCTTCGGCTTGTTCGCTGCCACGACCGGCGGAGCAGGCGGCGCTACCACTTTGCGCGGCGCATCAATGCGCAGGATGGAACCCAGCGCGATGCGGTGAATCGTGGTGGAGTTTGTTCCTTTGATCGGCACGTCCACGCGCACAAACAAATTGGCCTGCTTGCCGATGGGGGATTTCGCATCGGTCTTCACCTTGAAGGTCACTTCCTTCGTGTCCTTGGTGATTTTAGCCGCCTCGATCGGGATGGTGTCAGGCACGCCAAGAACCTGGGCGTTGGCCTCACCTTCAAACGGCAGAAGATGCTCCAACTTGGCCACCATGGTGGCTTCTTTACCCTGCTCGACCGCTACGAGCGGAATGGCCGGGGCGGTGAGGTAAGCTGGCGCGGTCACGACCTGCTGGAAAGGCGAGGCATTGTAAATGCGGCCGCCGCCGGCGTCCGCCTCGCCCATAACGGTGAAGTTCCAGGTGCCCGCAGGCGCAGCGGCGTTCGCATCGAGCTGGAAGACGCACTCATTCTGACCTTCGGCGATTGTCTGCTCACCGAGAGAGCTGATACCGTTGGGCTTCCAGATCATGAACACGCGGATTGGCTTGGTGAACCCTTCCTTGCGCTTGGCGACGACTTTGAGCTCCAAGATGCCATTGTTGACGAGAGGCACGGCTGGTTTGACGATTTCCAAAGAGTACGGAGCCTCTTCGACCACGCCGACGGGAAGACGATCTTCCACGTCCGTGTAGTAAACAACGTTGCCATTGCGCACGACGTCGAATTCTTGGCGTAGCTTGCCAACGACCTTGTTGGCTGGGTCCACGGGATTGAGCTTCACCGGCACGACCTGATGTCCCAGCGGGGCGTCAGGGGCGGCTTCAAACAGCAGCGGCATGCTGCCAAGATCCTTCGGGGCCAGCTCGGTGAGCAGCTTGACTCCCTGAGGCAGGTTCGGAGCCTCAAACTTGTAGTCTCCACTCACATTGACGCGGGAAACATTCACCAGTGTGGCGTAGCGACCGCCCTTTGGCACAGCGATGAACTGACGGTAGTGCGTGTCATTCACCGTGAACTGTGGCGAGGCGAAGAACACCTCAGGCTCAGCGGCGATGAGTTCGAGGCGATAAACGTAATTCGGTCCGCCACGCTCCAGATGATCTGCGACACGCACGAAGTAATTGCCGTCCGCCGGGATGCCGACCTTGAACTTGCTGTCAAGACGGCGGCGACCACCGCCGTCATCGTTGCCGCTGAGGCTACCGCCTTTTTCGTTGTAGATATTCACCACGCTGTCGAGCGGGGAACCCAGGCTCTGCGCGAAGGCCTGCACTTCCAGAGTCATCCCCTTTTTGAGTGGCAGTTTGAAGTAATCCACATCACCCGGCTTCTCGATGATGCCGTTGAGGGCGATGGGGCTACCGGTGGCGGCCACGGTGGCCTTCGCCTGGTCCTCATTCGGTTCGGCTTCGAGAACGTTGTCGAAATTCACGAGGCGGAAGGGGTTGCCAGAGGGCGCTGGCTCTTGGGTCTTTGAGTAGATCATGTAACCTGGGTCGATTTCAGCCGGAAGCTGGGCTTCCTCCTCAAAGGAGCCATCACGCTCGATGAAGCGTACTTTCGTTTTCGAGCCGACTTTTCCACCAGCGGGATAGACCACGTCGGGACGACGGAAACCACCCACATGCAGGCGGTAGAACGAGTTGCCGTCGCCACGGTAGGAGGACTCTCGGATCATGACCGTGTAATCCCCGTCTTCCTCCGCCACATAGGAGCAGTAGCCGTCCTGACGGTGCAGGATAGTGTCATCCGAGATCACTTTCTCGAAGCGGTTTTTGTCAATGATCGCCAGGAAGGGGTCAAACACGGTGTAACCGAGGCGCAGACCATCCACCTCCACTGAGATGCGCTGCCCCTTCTTCGCCGAGATGCGGTAATAATCGACATCTTCGCTCAGCACGACGCCTTCCACGGTTTGGTTTGCCTGGATAAGCTGCGGTGTTTCAAAATCGCTGTTTGGCTCCTTTTCCTCCACATTGGGGAAAATGCCCACGAAGAACTGACGCGGGTGCGAGATGCCGGTCTTCGTGCGGATGCGCATCAGGTGATTTCCCGGCGGCACGTCCGGCGCAATAGCAATGGTCAACTGCACCTTGCCATTTTCCGCCTTTTCCACGCTCTTCTGCGTGAAGCCGGGTGAGAAGAAGATCAGGCTCTCAAAATCCGCCAGTTGAGTGCCCGTTAGCGTCAGCTTGACCTCCGTGCCACGCTGGCCGCCGTTCGGCTTCGTGCTGTTAAAGGTGGGATAAGCCGCAAACAGGCTCGTGCCAAAGGCAAGCGCCGCCGCAGTGAGAAAAGAAGAACGCAGAATGTGCATGGGGTAGTGAGGGGTCCGCAAACATACGCCGCAAACCTGACGGAAATTACGCCCGGACGAAAAGACTTTCCACCCCTCATGTTTGCACCTGCGGAGAAGGGATTCCTGAGGCTAAGCAGCTAGGCGGTAGTGCTCGCCGATGACCTTGCCGCGCAGGCGCTCAGCTTTCGCACCGGCTTGGTCGTGCTCAATGACGCCATCACGCAGCCGTATGATGCGGGTGCAGCGCTGAACCATGCGCTCGTCGTGAGTGACGAAAATCAGTGTCTTGCCTTGCTGATTGAGTTCATCGAAGAGGTCGAGGATTTCCTTGCCTGACTTTGAGTCGAGGTTGCCAGTGGCCTCATCGGCAAGAATGACCAGCGGGTTGTTGGACAAGGCACGGGCGATGGCCACGCGCTGCTGTTGGCCTCCAGAGAGCTCATTCGGCTTGTGGTAGAGGCGATGCTCCAGCCCGACTTGAGTGGCAAGCCGGATGCCATTTTCGATCATGTCGGAATCCTTGGCTCCCCCGTAATACATAGGCACAGCGATGTTTTCGATGACGCTGAGCTGCTGGATGAGGTTGTAGCTTTGGAAAATGAAGCCGAGGTTACGAGTGCGGGCTTCGGAGAGGTCGTCGTCCTCCAAATGCGCCACATTCTGGCCGCCGATGAAATAATCACCACTCGTGGGCTGGTCGAGACAGCCGAGGACGTTCAGCAGTGTGGACTTGCCACAGCCGGAAGGCCCCATGATGCAAACGTATTCGCCGGGATAGATGTCGAGCGACACGCCCTGGAGCACATGCTGGGTCATGTCGCCCATCTGGTAGCTCTTGCGGATGTCCACCAGCTTGATGATGGGATCGGCCGCCGAGATCATGGTTGAGCGGCGGCGATGTCTTTGTCTTTAGGCTTGGCCGGTTTCGGCTTCGCGACAGGAGCGGATTCCTGCTTGGGCCGTTCAGGTCCGGTCGATTCAAGCTCAGACTTCTTCGGCAGCGCCAAGGCCACGGCCTCGCCGCCCTGCAAGCCGTTGCGAACTTCGATGAATTCATCGTTGAAAAGGCCCGTGCTGATCTCGCGGCGCTCCAAAGCCCCCCCGTTGCTGATGTAGCAGAAGTGCTGGTCCGCTTCCACCTCGACGGATTGAACAGGCACATAGAGCACATCGGCGAGCTGATCGACGATGATCTCGACCTTGGCGTTCATGCCGGGCTTCATCCACGGGTGATAGCCATTGATGTGAATGGTACAGGGATACACCTTCAAGTTCGGGGTGTATCGGCTGCTGCTGGAGTCCGGCAGGATGGCAAGCTCGGCAACGCGACCATCGAGTTCTTTGCCAGGCTCGGCATCGACTCGCACCTTCACTGGCTGACCGATGCGCACTTTTTTAATCTGCGACTCGTGAACATTCACCTTCACCCCCATCTGGCTCATGTCCGGGATGGTGAGCATCGTCTGGCGGAGACGGACAGTGGCCCCTTCCTCAATGGGGTAGTTGTAATTGTAGCTGGAGCCGGCGTTTAGATCCCCATAGGCCACGAGTCCAGGCACGGTGGCTTTGATGACGCAGGCCTTGAGCTGGCGCTCCAAATCCTCCCGCTGGGTCAGTTCCATCTCATATCGACGCTTGGCCGTGGAGAAGCGTGTCTCGGCCTGGGCCATGCGGGAGCGGTTCATGCGAATCGTGCGCTGCAGCTTGTTCAACGCCTCTTGGTAACCGGAAAGGAGAGTGGAACACTGCTTGCTAAACTCGTACTTCTTAAACAAGGCCAACTGTGTTTCCGCCGTCTTTCCGGCCAGCTCCACCTTCTCCAAGGTGACCTGATCGTTCTCCAACTGAGCTTGAGCGATGAATTTCTTGTCAGCGAGGCGCTTTGACGCCTCCGCCTTCTGCTTGGCCACGGCGAGTTCGGAACGGCGCAGCAACAACTCATCCTCAAGCTGCCTCAGCTTTTGCTGAGCCTCACCGTCACTGTCAACTTTCTGCTCCAGATAGGGGGTGAAGTCGATGCGCTCGGAAGGCGTGGTCAAAGCCGTCTTGGAGCTAGCCTTGGGCTTGGTCGTG
>CAXNGR010000452.1:0-4433 GCA_964201265.1 Verrucomicrobiaceae bacterium | reverse complement strand
GGCGTGCCGGGAATGCCGAGCTTGCCCGGGCAGGAATGGCCGCAGCGGCCGTAGAGCCAGCCATCAGGGCCAAAGCGCAGGCCGTTGGCGAAGTTGTGGTAGTTCGCGTCCGCCACGGTGAAGCCGTCGAGCACGACTTCCGGCTCACCATCAGGAATGTCATCGTTGTTGCGATCCGGGATGAAGAGCACCTGCGGCGGGCACATGAGCCAGACGCCACCACGACCGACTTCGACGCTGGTGAGCATCTGCACGTCGTCGGTGAAGACTTTGCGTGTCTCAGCCACGCCATCCCAGTCTTTGTCTTCGAGAATGATGACACGGTCTTTCAAGCCGAGGTCGAAGCGCTTCGCACGTTCGGCATAGGTGTAGTTTTCGGCCACCCACATGCGTCCTTTCGCATCCCAGGCCATGCCGATGGGATTTTGCACGTCCGGTTCAGCGGCAAAGAGCGTGGCCTTGAAGCCATCGAGCAGTTTGAGCGCTCTCAATGCCTGCTGCGGTGACATCGGCGACGGATTGCCGGGCTCGCTGTTGTAGAGCGCGGGGAAGTCGGCGCTGAGAGCGCTTCCGAGCAGGCAAAGACTAAGGAGAATGGATTTCATGCAAAAAGATGAGGTGCAGTTTCACCCGCGAATCAGCCACACCGCAGCGAACGCGGTGAGCCAGAAGAGGACGTTTTCGAAGAGCTTCTGCGGCAGCTTTTTCAAGATCCACCAGCCGAGGAACACACCGAGGATGACGCCGGGCATGAGCGTGAGGTTGGTCATGAGGGACTTCGGATTAATAATGCCCAGGTCAGCGCTGAACGGGACCTTGAAGAGGTTCACAAAGAGAAAGTAACGGCTGAAGACGCCGAGGTGCTCTTTCTTCTCCAGGTGCTGGGCGAGGAGGTAAACGGTCATCACAGGGCCGGCGGCGTTGGCAAGCATGGTGACGACACCGGCGAGGAATCCCATCGTCCATGCAAAGCCCTGATGCTCAGTGAGCGCGAGGAAGTCCTGGCGGCGTTTGTTGAGCAGCCAGTTGAAGACGAGCAGCGCGATGATGATCCAGCCGATGACGATGCGGGCCATGGCGTTGTCGAATTTGCCAAGCAGCACCCAACCCACGATCACACCGACGATGGCTGGAGGCAGGATCGGCAGGATGCGCCGCCAGGTGCCGCCTTTGCGGTTCAGGAAGTAGCCCATGAAGTCCGCCGCGATGAGCATGGGCAGGATGACGCCGACGGATTCCTTCGCGCCGAAGATCTTTGCCATCAGCACGACATTCAGCGTTGAGGTGCCGGAGAGTCCGGCTTTTGACATGCCGATGCACATGGAGCCGAGCAAGGCCAGCACGAGCATCCAGGTGTCGGCAGGCAGGAGGGTGTTTTCGGTTAGCCAAGTCATTGGAAAATGACGAATGGCGAATGACGAATGACGAACAAGCGCGGATTCACCACTCGAACGCTTTTATCAAAGCGCCATCAACGGCGCGGGAACGAGGAAGACGTGCTGTTCGAGCAAGCTGAGAGCGCCGTTCCAGGACAGGTAGGGCGTCACATAGACCACGAGGACATAGGCCAAGCCGATGGGCAAAATGCCAAGGCGTGCCAGCCAGCGCGGGAACCAGTGGCGCGGCTGTTCTTGGCGTAACGCACGATTCATGGCCCAGCCGGTGAGGATGCGGGCGGGGAAAATGAAGATCACAAACAGCAGACTCGGCAGCCAAGCGAGTTCGCGGGGCGTGAGCTCGATCTTGAGCAAATAAAGCGGCACCGCGAACAGCAGCGTGATGAGCAGCGCGAACCAAAAGGCCAGCGGTGCGCGCAAAAAGAGGCGGCGCACCTCGCGCAGTTCGAACATGGCGATGAAGCGGTCCGTTTGAGCAAAGTGCGCCTGCAAAAAGGGCAGATGAATGGCAACTAGCAGTAGCAGAAAGCCACCAAGCAGCGAGAGCACAATCGAACCACCCAAAGGCACGCGTGTGGCGACGAGCAAAATGCCCACCGGCACGATCAGCCACACCAGCGCCCCCGCAAAACCGCGCAGGCCGAGCCAGAAGTAAAAGGGCAACCGCAGACCGATGACATAGTCCGTGATCAAGCGCTGGCTGCCGGTGAATTTGCCAGGTGCTCGGAGCCAGCGGAAAAAGCGCAGCGGTTGCGGCCAGAGGAAGTGGCGCAGCTTGCCACCGCGAACACAGGCCCATGCGATGTGTGCCAGCGTGATGACCGTGACGAGAACGAGTCCCCCATGCCAAGCCTGGGAGGTAGAACTGCCCGGCGCGATGATTTCAGCGTCTTTCCAGAAGCCGGAGACAAGCCGTGCAGGCCACACGACGAGCCACGTCCCCGCCGCGATGCTGCCGAGGACGGAGGCTTTGCGCACGCCGATGAAGCCATCGCGAAAACGGCCCGTGCGGGCGATGGTGCCACTCACATGCAGCAGGTAGCCGAGACTGAGAAAATTCAGCCCGGGAATGACCGAGCAGGCCGCCAGCAGGGAGATCAAGGCCACGAGACCAAACAACCAGTCGAACGCGGAGGCCACACGCTGAAATAATCCACGCCTCACCTCAGGTAATGGCACCGCAACAGCCTCAACGGGCAGGGGCGGCGGAAACGGAGGAGGCTCAGACATGGAGTGCGGCTATGAAAGTCGCAGGCTACTGGATTGTTGCAAAGTTTGCGCGGAAACCGTTGCTGGGGCCGTGTGTTAAACACAGCTTCAAACGAAGCGCATCGTCATGAACCCCGCCTCCCCTTCCCCTAGCTGGCTGCTCCGGCTGCGCAATGCTGTGATCCTGGCGGGAATCGGTGCTGGCGCGGTCTGGGGCGTGGTGGAACTGCTCAGGCCGCCAGTGGGCAAAGCAGCGAGCGACGTTGGTTTGCCGCAAGCGAAGCTGGAGGACGTTTTACAGGCAGCGCGGAAGGTGAACGCAGACTTTGAACAGGCATGGGCGCAAAAACAAATACAGCCGACGGCGAAAGCGGATGATCTCACGCTCGTGCGCCGCCTGTCGCTGGCGCTGACGGGCAGCATCCCCTCGTTGCAGGAGATTCGGGCGCTGGAGTCGGTGAAGGGCGTGGACATCACTCAATGGTGGCTCACGCAGTTGTTCACGGATCGTCGAGCGAGCGACTATCTCGCCGAGCGGCTCGTGCGCGTCTATGTGGGCATCGAAACCGGGCCGTTTCTGATCTACCGCCGCCGCAGGCTGGTGGAGTGGCTGAGCGAGGCTTTGCAGAAAAACCGGCCCTATGATCAAATCGCCCGCGCATTGATCGATGCAAAGGGCGTGTGGACGACCAGCCCGGAGGTGAATTTCATCTCGGTGACGAACGTGGAAAAAAAAGGCCCCGACGAGGCGAAACTGGCCGCCCGCGTGAGCCGCGCCTTTCTCGGTGTGCAGATGGACTGTGTGCAGTGCCACGACGGCAAGCTCGGCAGCCCCTGGCAGCAGACGGATTTCCACAAGCTGGCCGCTTACTTCGGACAGACTGACTTTGCGCTCAATGGACTGCGAGACGATCCACAGCAGAGCTATCAATTCCGTTACCTCGGCAAAACCGAGGAAGAAACCGTGCCCGCGATGGTCCCATGGAAGCCAGAACTGTTGCCTGAGAAGGGCACGCCGCGCGCAAGGCTGGCAAACTGGGTGACGGCGAAGGAAAACAAGCCCTTCGCCCGCACGCTCGTCAACCGCATCTGGGCGCTGCTGTTCAACCGCCCGCTCATCTCGCCGGTGGACGACATCCCGCTCGAAGGACCGTTCCCGGCGGGCCTTGAGGTGCTGGCGGATGATTTGATCGCGCATGACTTCGATTTGCAGCGCTTGATCCGCGTCATCGCCGCCACGCGGGTGTTTCAGCAGTCGAGCCAGTCGGCTGATCCGGTGCATCCGGTGACGGAAGACGCGGAAAAGGCCTGGGCGGCGTTTCCCGTGACGCGTCTGCGGCCGGAGCAGATGGCGGGCAGCGTCATTCAAGCGTCGTCCTTGAGCACGATTGACGCGGAGACGCATGTGCTTCTACGCATCAAGCGTGATCTTGACGTGGACAACTTCGTGAAGCGCTACGGCGACTCGGGCGAGGACACCTTCGACGATGCTGGCGGCACCATCCCGCAACGGCTGCTGCTCATGAATGGCAACCTGATCACCGAAAACACGAAGAATAACCCCCTCGTAAACGCAAGCACCCGCATCGGCATGCTCGCTCCAGACAACGCCACGGCGGTGGAAGCTGCCTACTTGGCCGTTTTCACGCGTCGCCCAAGTGTGGACGAGGCCAGTCATTTCACCGCCCTGCTGGCCTCTGGTAAGAGCAATAACGCTCGCAGCAATACCATGACGGATCTGTATTGGACGCTCATGAACGCCACCGAGTTTTCCTGGAACCACTGACCCGCGAAGCGGGAATGACGAATGAACGCCCCAAGCTCCCA
>CAXNGR010000451.1:0-4433 GCA_964201265.1 Verrucomicrobiaceae bacterium | reverse complement strand
TCTTCGGGCATAGGGAAATAAAAAGGGGTTAGCCGAGCTGCTCGGCGATAGCGTCGTCGATCTCGAAGTTGGCGTGGACGTTTTGGGAGTCGTCGTAGTCGTCGAGGATGTCGTAGAGGCGGATGAGTGACTTCGCGGTATCCACGTCGTTGATGGTGACAGTGGTCTGCGGCTGGTAGATGAGTTTTTGGCTGCGCGAAGTGAGGTTGTTTTCACGCAGCGCATTGGCGACCTGAAAGAGCTTGTCGGTTGCCGTGTAAACGACCCAGTCGTCGCCCTCGTCCTGGATGTCATCAGCTCCAGCCTCCAGTGCCACCTCCATGAGTTGATCCTCGCTGGCTACGCTTTTGTCGAGCCGGATCTCTCCCCGGCGCTGGAACATGTAGGCCACGCTGCCGGAGTCGGCGAAGGTGCCGTTGTTTTTGGACAGCAGGACGCGGATGTCGTTGGCGCTGCGGTTGCGATTGTCAGTGACGATTTCGATCATCATCGCGACGCCGCCTGGGCCATAGGCCTCGTAAAGGATTTCTTCCAACGCCGCACCTGCGATCTCACCGGTGCCTTTTTTGATGGCACGGTCGATGTTGTCATTCGGCACGTTTGCGGCACGAGCCGCCAGGATGGCGCTACGCAGGCGGGCGTTCATGTCGGGACTGCCGCCGCCTGACTTGGCCGCGAGGGTGATTTCCTACGCCAGCTTGCTGAAGGCATTGCCGCGTTTGGCATCCGTGATGGCTTTGCCACGCTTGATCTTGGACCATTTATTGTGGCCTGCCATGTTGAGGAACGATGTCGGTTAAGAATAACGCATGCGGAGAGGCCGTGACGGCGGCCATCCGTGCGTGGGTTGTTGAGAAATGTCGGAGGGGGGAATGAAAAAAAGCGGCATCGCCGCGGTGTGCTCCGGGAGGATTGACGGCCGCGCAACGAGTGCGGGGTCGCGTTTCATCAGCACGAGGGCTGGGGAAACATCGGCAGGCCCGCCGGGAACATCACCAAGTGTTCACCAAGTTGAGAGAACCTGGAACGGCGCAGAGTGTGCGGGTGGCACGGCGATCTGGCAAGAGCTTTTTCACTCAGGCAGTCAATGAGAGGTTGCCAGACAGGACAAAACTTTGTCATCTGGCACTTTGTCATCTGGCAAAATGATGGATGGCAAAATGATTTTCAGAATCCCAATCATTCCGCCCTTCATTACTTTGGCTTCTTCACTCTCAACGCATTGATTTTTTGGTGTTCTTGGGCGCGGACTTGGCCGGTTCATCAGGCTTAGCCTCGGGTTCATCCTTCAGCTTCAGCACCTTCGGCGGAGTGGGCGCGGGGCCGTCCCAGAGGAAGTGTTCCAGACGAATCTTCGTGGCCCGCTCACGCGCCTCCTGCTCGCGGTCACCACGGCGCTGTGCGACCTGCTCGGCAAGACGCGCGGCAGCCTCCCATTGATGCGCCGCCTCCAGTAAGTCGATGCCAAAGAAGCCGGTCTTAGCAAACCACACATAGTCCGCCGGGCTGGCTGGAGGCGTGATGTCCGCCGCGCGCAGCACATTGTAGCAGGCCTCCAGCGCCTCGGTGTCACGTTTGGCGTCATGACGCGCCGTGGCTAGGGTGAAACCAGCGCGAGCCTTCCAAAAGAACGGCAGGGCGCTTCCGTCGAGAAACTCATCAAGCAGTGTGATGGCGGCATCAAGACGAGTCGGCTCGGTCTTGCCGAGTAGCAGTAGCACCTCGGCTTTTTCGCAGATCGTCATGCGCATTTGCTCCGCATCGAGATTTTTCAAGGCCAGCAGCTTGTCCAACGCGGTGAGCGCCTCGTTCAAGCGGCCCTGGGCGCGCTCAGACAGCGCCTGCTGCCTGCGTGCAGCCACGGCGAGGGGCCCTCCTTTCTGCGCTAGCTCCTCCCAGGTGGCAAGTGCCCGCACACGGCCCTCAGCGCTCATGACGGAGGAGGCGGACATGGCGGCAAAATAAAGTGCGGTATCGGCATTCGCCGTGTCCGGGTAATCGCGAGCGATGATTTCAAACTCCGTGCGCGCACTGGCGAAATCCTCAAGCCGGTAGTGTGCTCCTGCGATTTTCATCCGCACCTCCGGCACAAACGTGCTCTTCGGCCAAGCTTTGAGAAAGGCGGCCCCTTGAACAAGCAACTCCTTGAGATCCCCCTCAGCATCATGCAGCCACAGTCTTGTGAGATCAATGCGTTGCATCTGCGACTGGCTGAGCGCGGCCGCCGCCATGGTGGCATCCAACGTGATCCGCGCGTCCTGGACGCGTGGTGGCACGGCCATGAGCAGCCATTCCGCCAGCGCGACAGAGGCATCCGCGAAGCGGGGATGCCCAGGATGAGCACGAATAAAGGCGCGAAGCGCCAGTTCTGCCTCCGGCTGACGTTTCGCGGCGGCAAACAACGCCTTTTCCAGCTCCAGCGTAGCGGCGCTGTCATCCGCGCCCTGCCCTGCCCCGGCGGCCGAGGTCACGACCTCAAGCTGGCCGAGAAGACTCTGATACAAGGTGAAATCCCCCGCGAGCACTGCCGCGACTGCCGAGTTGAACAACGCGCGGCGGCGGTCTGTGAGCGTGGTGGCGATGTTGGCAGCATTTTGAAACAAGCGCAGCGCCTGAAGATGATCCCCACGCCGGAAGAACATGCCGCCTGCGGTGAAATCCACCGTGGCAGAGGCACCGCCTGACAACTGCCGCCAAGCCTCAGCCAGGGCGAGCACGCGTTCGTCAGCGCCCTGCGCCGCGTGCAGTTCCATCGCCAGACGCATCGCATCCGCACGACGCGGGTGGTCCTGCGGCATTTGCAGCAAGGCTTCCAGGAGGCTGACGGCTTCAATGTCACGTTTTTCTGCGACGAGCCATTTAGCGACGATGAAAAGCGCATGCCCGCGCAGTTCCGACGTGACTTTGATCAGCGCCAGTGAAGGATGCGGTTGCTGCTGCGGGGTGTTGCCGCTGGAAATCCAGCGCAGCACGGCCTCAGGCATCTCTCTTGGCTCCTGAAGGCGCAGATGCGCCTGATCCAGCAGGTCAAACGCCTCGGTCCACAGGTCCGTCGTCACCGTCGTGTCGAGAAACTTCACCAACTGCTCATGCGCCTCGGCGAACTGCCGCTGTTGCAGCAAAATGTCAGCTTGAAGAAGAATGACCGCATGCTGCACACGTTCCCCGCCTGCGGCGGAGGCATGCACGGTTTGCAGCAGTTGCTGCGCCGCAATACTCTGCCCCTGCTGAAGTATCGCACGGGCGCGGAGATACTTCGCAGAGGCATCCTGCGAGGCATCCGCCAGCGCGGCACCTGGTTTGCCATCGCTCAAGTCTAGTTCGGTTTGCAGCCGTGATGCCTGCTGGCGCAGCGGCTCATCGACGGCGGCCAGCAGCGGCGCGATCTCGTCGCGAGCGGCGCTATTTTCACCCAGCGCGGCGAAAATCTGCGCCAGGAGCAGGCGCGTGCGCGGCTGCCGTGGCGCTTGATCATCCTCCGTGATCACCTTGCGCGCTGAAGCCACCTCCCCTTTCAAAGCGAGCGATTGTGCCCGCCAAAAAACCTCATCATCGAGCTCATGCGCCTCTGCCAGCGCCAGCACACGGTCTGCCAGCTCCTCACGCGCCCAAGCTTCGGCGGCAAAGGTGGCCAGCTGACGGGTCTCTGCCCGCGTCCAGTCTTTCTGATTCAGCAGCCTTTCCGCCTTCACCGCAGCCACACCAGGCAGTCCGTCGGAAAGGGCCTGCCGCGCGGCAGCAAATTCTGGCGCATCATCCAGGCCCGCCGAAAAACTGGCGGCGGGAAACAAGACGAGAATGGCAAAAAAAAGGCTGCGAGGCTTGGGCATGCACCCAGAGCCTATCGCAGCCTTCCAATAGAATCCAGAAGCAGATGCGCCGGATCAAAGCCCCACCCCAGAACCCTTCATGGCGGTGACCCCGAGAGCAACGCCCGCGATCAGTCCCACCACCGCTAAACACATCAAGATGATGATCATGATGCCAGAAAACTTCCAGTAGCGACGCTGCTCGGCCAGCGCGGCGTCCAGATCAGCCACGGAGTGCGAGGCAGCGAGGCGTCCGATGCTGTTCGCATACTTCCACATCTTCATGGCAGGATAAATGATGACGAAGGCCATGACGCCATAGTACAAGGCCATGCCGACCATGAAACCCGCGTTGTAGGCATTGTTTCCGCCCATCTGTGCCATGCCGCTCGACCCAGCAACCAACATGAACACAGCGGCCAGCACCATGAGGATCGCGCCAATCCATGTCAGCACGGATATAAACCGCACCCATGGCTTGGTGCCGGTGAGCTGGGCGATGGTGCTGGGAGAGACGGCATCCCCGCCTGCGCCGCTGGCGGCACCGTAGAGATTGGCGGACGGAGTGGAGTAAGGATTGGCTTCCATAGGTTGTGATGATGAGTGTTCGCTGCCCAAACCGGC
>CAXNGR010000450.1:0-4439 GCA_964201265.1 Verrucomicrobiaceae bacterium | reverse complement strand
CAAGCCCACCCCCTCAGCATCCTCGCCTCCTCGGACCCCGCCGTCGCCCAGATCATCCAGGGTGAGCAGCATCGTCAGCAGGACCACATCGAGCTCATCGCGAGCGAAAATTTCACCTCCCGCGCCGTGATGGCCGCTCAAGGTAGCTGCCTCACGAACAAGTACGCCGAAGGTTACCCCGGCAAACGCTGGTATGGTGGCTGCGAGGAAGTGGACAAGGTCGAGCAACTCGCCATCGACCGCGCCTGCGAGCTTTTCGGAGCCAAATTCGCCAATGTGCAGCCGCATTCCGGTTCACAGGCGAATGCCGCCGTCTATTTTAGCGTCCTCCAGCCCGGCGACAAAGTTCTCGGCATGAACCTCGCCCACGGCGGTCATTTGACCCACGGCAACCCCGCCAACTTCAGCGGCCGCTTCTACCAATTCTGTCAATACGGCGTCGGTGCCGATGACGAGCGCATCAACTATGACGAACTCGCCGAAGTCGCTCTGCGTGAGAAGCCGAAGATGATCACCGCCGGTGCCAGCGCCTACCCACGCATCATCGACTTCAAAAAGATGAGCGAGATCGCCAAAAGCGTCGGCGCTTACCTCTTCGTCGATATGGCCCACATCGCTGGCCTCGTCGCGGGTGGTGCGCATCCTTCGCCGATGGAATACGCCGACTTCGTCACCAGCACCACGCACAAGTCCCTTCGTGGGCCTCGTGGCGGCATCATCCTCACCAACAACGAAGACCTCGCCAAAAAGATCAACAGCCAAGTCTTCCCAGGCGTGCAAGGCGGCCCGCTCATGCACGTCATCGCCGCCAAGGCCGTCTGCTTCGGCGAATGCCTCAAGCCTGACTTCAAAGACTACACCGCCCAGGTCGTCAAAAACGCCCAAGCCCTCGCCGCTGCTCTGGCCGCGCTCGGCTACCGAATCGTCAGCGGTGGCACCGACAACCACCTCATGCTCGTTGATCTGCGTCCGAAAGGCCTCAACGGCAAAATCGCCAGCGAGACCCTCGACAAGGCCGCCATCACCGTGAACAAAAACGGCATCCCCTTCGACACCGAGAAGATCACCCTCGGCGGCGGTATCCGCGTCGGCACACCTGCCGTCACAACTCGTGGCATGAAGGAAGCCGAGATGACCCAAATCGCCGCCTGGATCGACCGTGCGCTCACGAATCGCGAAAACGACGCCGTTCTCGCCGAGATCCGCAAAGAGGTGAGTGCGGCGAATCAGCGATTCCCACTGCCCTAAAAGATGGAACGGCTCCAGCTTGGCCATGAAACAGATTTTGTCTTCGCCATGACAGACATTCGTTTCCCATGGCCAGGCAGCTTTTTCCACAATTGACTGAGCCAGCCGAAAAACACTTGGTGAACACCAGATGAGGAGAGCCTCATTAACTCTTGAGGTAATCTGTCAAAAGCTCCCGTAACAGTTTACGAGCACGATAAAGGCGGAGTTCGACAGCTTTTTCACTCGTATTCTGCACACGAGCGATCTCGACGTGGCTCATGCCATGCCACGTCGCAAGGATGATCACTTCCCTCATGTCCGGGGGAAGTTGGGCGATGGCTCGCTGCATGGCATCCAGGCGCTCGTTGGCCATGGTTTGCTCGTCAGGAGAAGCATTCTGGGCAGCCATGGGCAGATCACGGAGATTTTCATGGTCCAAAAGAGTTTCCGGGTGCCGGTTAAGCCAGCGGAAGTGATTGCGGGCAAGGTTGGTGGCAATAGCAAAGAGCCAGGTGGAGAATTTTTGCGATTGGCGAAACTCCATTCGATGGCGATGCACGCGAACAAACGCTTCCTGAGCGAGATCGTGCGCAGTGGCGCTATTGCCAGTGAGACGAGTGAGATAGGCGATGAGAGGCTGGCTCCAGGCATCCATGAGTCGGTTGAGAGCTAAATCATCGCCCTCAGCCAGGCAGCGCATGAGTTCGAGATCAAGATCATCTCGTGCGTGAGTCATCGGCGAAGGCTGGAGGAAACCCGGCGTTCATGTTCCCTGCGCTGCTGCTGCAAAGCAGGCAGAATATCATCCAGAAAACGCTTCCCCTCGGCAGGAGGCATGAGTGCAGCCACCTGCTGGAGATGCTGAACAGCCGCCTTTTCACAATCACCACAAAGCGCCTGCTCCTGACTAAGCTGGGCGTCAACATCGCCATATTGGCGGCTGCGATGCCGGGCGCGCCATAACAAAGGACGAGTAGCAGCCGCTATCTGACGGCACATCTTGGTGCATTGCGTGAAATAGTCGTGATGCAAGGCGCTAATGCGGTCGAAAGCAGCGTCATCAAGGAGGTACTCCTCCTTGAGCCAACGTAAACCGATTTCCTGAGGTGATTCACGCGCACGCAGGCTCTCACGCGTGATCCATAACGACACCGCAGCAAGCGCCGCCGCGATTAAAGCAAATCCGATGAGCCGTCCCGCAGGTGTCATGATCAATGGCCGCCAAGGTGGCTGGGATCAAATGGGCTGATCGACATGACGTAGGCGTCATGCGGCGAGAACTCGGCAGACGGCGGATGGGAGAGTCCCCAGGCCACCGCCCCTGCAACGACAATGGCAAGGATGACAGCCTCACGCCGCGGACGCAGTAGCCACCAAGCAAAGCGCTCAACCCAGCCCGGCTCGCGTGACTCAGCCGCGATCCGCCGCCAAACTTCACGACGGAAGTCTGGCGGTGGTTCGACCGCCATCTGCCACTGTGCTAGCAGATCATTCAGAGGATCAGGATCATCAGTTTTCATGGCCATGGCGGATCTTATTGGGCGAAGGGGGGACGTGCATGACCTACCTTTGACCATAAACGTCAACCCAAGCGAGGCCAGATTTCCCCCACTGTGGGTGGAAGTAGCGGCGCCCGAGATACACGCCATCGACCGCATGCATCGCCCCACCCTGAGGATGGCTGGCGCGTGTGAGCACGGGCTTGCCATTGTAGGTCTGTGTGAGACTAGGCACCGTGGGACGACCGGCACAGGATGCAGAAGCAAGGGTGGCGAGGGCCAGAAGTGTGTGAACAATGGGTTTCATGGTATGGTAGCGTTTGGGTTGGTTTGGTTGGATGAGCCGCCCACTTGGGCGTTCTCATTTTGTGCTACCCCGCCCGCGGACAGACCCCTCAAAAATTATTCCACCAATGCCGCACATGGCAGCAATACGAGTCCCTCGAAAACAGAGGCGCAGAAGACACCGAGTCGCCCCAAGTGCCTCGCAAGCACGCTGCTTTCGTTCAATGCCCGAGTTCGCGCAGTTCATCAGAACCGTGTGTGCTTGTTTGATGATGGCAGCCATCGCCAGCTCAAGAGTGCTCGCTGTTTTTTGCTTGTATGCGGTCGGCATGCCATCATAAACAAGCTCCCTACAACCATGAAAAGAACCGCATTATCCTTCCATCAGCTTCAGGCACTCTTCGCTTGCCTGCTTGCCTCTTCGCTCATTTCCTGCGCCACCAAGGAATTGGAACGTTGCCCGCCAGGCACTCCCGGCATCATTCTCTCCCAGTCCGTGGAATGCACCCACAAAGACGGCAGACTCACCCTGCCAGCCGGGCATTATCAACCTGAGGCGCAGTCACCAAAAGGCATCTATTATGTGGCACCCGAACGCCTCAAAACGGACGGGATCATACGCGCAGGTCAGGAGCGCGGCGGTCTCTTCATTGCCCGGGAAGGTTGGCAGTGGGCCTGGACCGGCCATCCAGGTTGGGAAGTGGACCAAAGCGCTACCACCATCACCGGTAAGCGCGGCATCATCATGCCCACTCACTACAAATTCGAACCCTTTGTGCGGTACCAGATTGCGAAACAACAGCGCTAGTTGAATGCCGCTAAATCAGCACCTTCCAAAAAAAGATGAAAGGAATTGATTAGCCACTTCCATGCCGGGCCGCAGCTAAATTTGCCGAAAAGACAAAATAATGCTTTTCAGCGCTTACTCATCCTGCTAATTTTCAGTCTGAACGGCTCACGTACCTTGCTCCGGTGTTTCCACGCTGGGACAATCCATGCGAGTGTCCGACCTCAAACCAACCAACCTAATACCAACCAAATCAGACCATGAAAATGAATGCATTGCTGAAAACGCTGGGGTTCTTGGCACTGGCCGCCACTCCCGTGCTGGCCGGAACCTCACCCGCCCCAAAAAATCCGATCGCTCCTGCTCCGGAGAATGACGACCTCGGAATCACCGCCTCCCTTGGTTATGACACCAATTACATCTGGCGTGGCCTTAACTACGGCCAGCATTGGGTTCGTTCCGCAGTCGAAGGTTCCATCCTTCTGATCGGCGGCGCGAGTGAAGACGGAGCTGGTACAACCTCTCTCGACTGGAATGCTCAATTCGGCACCTTCGCAGGTGACCAGGACCATTTCATGCCGGGCAATGGCGCAGACGCCTCCTTCCAGCGCCTGCAACTCGGAGCCGCTGTTGCGCAT
>CAXNGR010000449.1:0-4446 GCA_964201265.1 Verrucomicrobiaceae bacterium | reverse complement strand
CGTGTTCGTCGCGGCATCAGAGCGCTTCACGGCGGCAGCACGGATGTCGGCTTTGGCCTTCTCTAGCCGCTCAGGCCATTTAAACTTCGGCGCTTTGGCAGGATCGTAGCCTGTAAGATGTCCGGTGAGCCGTGTTGTTGGCTTTGTGTATTTTAGCACGGTGTCTCCGAAGACCTCACGGCAAAGCGCAGCGAGACCGGGATCGTATTCGAGCAGCTCAGCGCGTGTGTTCACATGGTTGTGGTCGTGATCGTTTTCGCGGTTGTTATCGAACCAGCTCTGCACGCCCTCGGCGAAGTATTCGTGGTGATTCACGCTGGCGTATTTGCCCTTCCACAGCCCGGCTTTCATCGCCGCATCAAAGGAGGACTTTACTCGCTTGTCGAAAGTCGCGTCCACATTCGATAAGCCACGCAGATGGATGTTGTGGACGAATTCATGGATGAAGATGCACTCGGTAGAATACGGGTCGCCATGATAAGCCAGTAGGTTTTCCTCCGCACATGAGCAAAATGGGTCCGTGGCGCTGCCGCCCATGCCGCGAGCACGGGCGTCGCGGTAGTCTTTGATCGACATGCTCTCAAAGCCCGGCACAGGCACCTTCTCCAGCCATGCCCACTCAGGCTGCTCGGTGGTGAATTCATCGTGTGCTAGGATGCAAAGCCGCGAACCACTGGCGATCATCGCCTCCCGCACATCCGGTCGTTTTGCCAGCATGAGATCGGCGAGGTAAGCCGCCTCCTTCAGCGCATACGGACTCACCTTCGCGGAACCACAAATCGGGTAGCCCTGTGCTCGCACGACCTGCGAGTAAAACGCGGGCACGCCATCCTGCGCCTTCGGATCATGGCGAAAAGCCTGCACCGGCACCTGGCTCACCACTTCCGTTTCTTTCCCATCATCCACGATGACAAACCGATGTCCCAACGTTGTGCCGATGATGCTGTCCTTGCCCGGCTCGATCTTGCCATTGGGCACACGCTTGCCATCTGCCGTGATCCAAAAGACCTCCACGACCTTATCGCCCGCGTTGAGGATTTGCAGCTTCGGTCGGTCCAATGCTTCAACTTGAGCGGCTTGGATGAAAAGGATGGCAATGAGAGGGCGAAGCATCCTATAGAAACGGTCCTACTTGCCCCATTATCGCGCCACGAGCCAAGTTCCCGCCAGTCGATCCAGAAGACTGCGGCGATGAAAGGTAAGTCCAATGAGCATGAGCAGCAGAAGGAGCGGCACCCAGATCATGCAGGTCCCCGGCAGATGGCGGATGACGTCTTTTCCCATAAATACGTTTTGCAAGATCAAAACAAGGCCGGGCAACCACAGCGCTGACCAGCCGATGGCCCAACGCCAGATCATGCGTAGCCGTGATGCAGGCCGATGCTGAGCCGAGACGGCAGCGATGCCTGTGAGTGACATCAGCAGAGGAGCCCCCGTGGCGATGATGCAGACAAGCTGTACCAAGGCTGTCAGAGCGAGGAGGATAAGCGAGATCACAGCGATGATTTTGGATAGTGGGAAGTCAGCAAACAATCCCCGCCGTGGCATGGCCTCTACGGCTGCCTGCACCGCTCGATCTGCGGTGGCGAGCGTGGCGGCATCGGGGACGCTTTCTTCTTTGAGTATCTTGATCAATGTCTGCTCCATCGCGATCACCCTGCCATCATCGGGCATGCCCTTTAACTCACCGTTCACGAGGTTCGAGTGATAGTGCCCGGCAAGGTGCTGTCGAATTCTGGCGGTGAGCGACGCTTGGCTTGTCGCGTCCGTCTGCAATTCCAGATGAAGCCAAAACACATCCGGCAAGGGCGGAACTCCAGGAAACCGACTCGTCCATTCGCGCTCATGGGTGATCGGAGCGAGGAGATAAACCGTCAGGAAACCAAGCGCTGCTAACAGCATGGGTGCCGTGGTGCAGGCGACGCGTTTGACCCGATCCACTGCTGTCTTCTTTTGTCGGAGATGCTTCAAATTGCCTGACACATGACTGAGCCGATCAAAGGTGCCAAGACGAAGGCCATCCACCAAGGCATCCGCGTGAGTTGGGCGCTCCGAGCCGGCCACTTGAGCGGCGAGATGGTGTAGCAGTTGCTGAGGATCGGAGGTCGTGAAACCGTCCGATGGGGCACCCGGCCAAGGTTGATCGAGAAGGATGGCGAGCCCGTTTGTAGTGATCCAGACTTGATCCAATGAGAGCGACTCCGGCATCGTGCCATCCTTTTGTGACGCATCGAACTCCTCCGCCAGGTCATCGAGCCAACACAGAACCTGGCTCCAAGATGGGGCTGTTTTTTGCAGCAACGAAGACAACGGCGAACCTGCCGGCGCCTGCCAAGCATCCCACACTTGCCCCGCAGGGTCCGTCACGCTCTGCAACCAGCGCAGACGACCTGGGCGACTGCAATCACGACGCTGAGACGAAGGCCCATCTCCCGCACGCTGCTGAAGCAGGACTGGACGGCGCAAAACCGGATCATAGCCACAGCGGAAGCCTTGGCTCAGTTCGGTTCCCGCTAGAAAGGGATGCCACTCTTCCTGTGAGCCGGCGGGGATCGAAGGCAGCGTATCTGCGGCACTTAGACGCTGAGCAGCTAGGCCCTGCTGCACCACACGCAGCCCGGTCACCAGATCATGCCACGCGGCACGCTCACGATGGCGCAGGGCCGGAATGAATAGAAGCAAATGGGGCTGACCCAGCAGCATCACAAGCGCAAGGAATGGCAGTGCCACCACCACGTTCTTTCCTTCCGCCCATGCGGCCAAATCGATCCAGCAAACAATAAAAAGCGCGATGATGCCAGGTAGCCCAAAGATCGCTTCGCGCAGTAGTGATTGCGGCCATGAGGCACGCTCGCCGCCGGGCCTCTGCAACCGCTGCCGACACAGCATCATTCCTGGCGTGGCACCCCAGCGCGTCTGCATCAGGGCGTAAGCCACGATGCTGATCAAGGCGGTGAAAAGCTGGATGTAATCCACCCAGTTCGAGGGATCTTCTGCTTGATTCCAGGCTTCATACATTGGCCCTCCGATCTGGGCGAGGATGTAATAAATGCCTGTGAAAAATGCCATGATGAACAAGCTGTCCAACAGGTGAGCGATCACACGCAACCCGAGCGGAGCATGTTCCTTGGCTACCGAGCTGAAGGGCAGCAACTCCATCCGCAGTTCCGCATAATTCGCAGGTCGCTTGGCCGGATTCGCTGACAGGCTGCGGGCCACCACCGCCGCTAAATTTTCCGGGACATCTTCACGAAGCGTGCGCACACCGGGGATGACTCCCTCCAGCACTGCGGCCACGGTTTCCACCGATGAGTGGCGTTCCACCGGTGCCTTGCCCGTGAGCAGGTAATACAGCGTACCCGCCGTGGAGTAGATGTCCGCCCTTTGATCCAGCGGCTGACCGCGCAGCTGCTCCGGTGGCGAGAACGCGGGCGTGCCCATGATCATGCCACTGCGCGTGAGTTGCTCTCCGGCTGCGGGATTGTTGGTCTGTGAGATCGAGAGACCATAGTCGCCCACGATGGCCTTGCCTTCACCCGTGACGAAGCAGTTCGATGGCTTCATGTCGCGATGCAACACGCCCTTGGCATGAGCGGCCTCGAGTCCATCGATGATACCGAGGATGGCATCCACCGCATTGCGCACGGGCATGGTGCCACGTCGTTTCAGCTCATCCCTCAGGGTGCCGCCCGCCGCCAACTCCATGGCGATCGCCGGGATGCCCTCGATCTCCTCCGTGCCGAAAACATACACGCTGCTCGGATGATCGATCGTCGCCGCCAACCGCCCCTCACGCAGGAAGCGCTGGCGTTGCTCCTCATTGTCGAGGCTTTGATTCAGAACCTTCAGCGCGAGTCGGCGGCCGCTGGCGATCTCCTCCGCTTCATAAACGATGCCCATGCCGCCCGCGCCGAGCTTTTTCAGCAACCGATAGCCACCGAACACGCAGGGCTTAGTCGTGATACCCGCGCTCACAGGTTGCAACGGCAGCGTTTCGTTGCCCGCGCTGAGCAGGCAGGCTGCGCAAAGCGTGGAGCCGGGTTTGATCGTCGCGCCGCATTCAGGGCAGGTGGAGGAGTTCATGGTGAGGATGTGATTTCGGGGTTCACCGGAGTCCTTTTGAGTTTGCGGCGGCAGGTTACAGAAAAAGTTTTCAGCGTCGCAAACAGGCCACCAGATGGACCAGTTCCGCGTCCACATCGGCCTCGCTTTCCACCGTGTCGGCCACGGCGGCGCGGAGCAACTCGCGGAAGCGTTTGCGCAGGCGGTGGATGGTCACTTTGAGGGCGCTTTCATTCATGCCGGTGGCCTGCATCAGCGCGGCGCGATCCTCACTGCTCGTCAAAGCAGGAGCCAGCAGGTCAAAGCGTGCCTCATCCCTCTGCTCGGCGCGGAGCTGCTGCATCGCACGGTCCAGCACACCATGCGCCCAGCTTTGATCGAAAA
>CAXNGR010000448.1:0-4447 GCA_964201265.1 Verrucomicrobiaceae bacterium | reverse complement strand
TGGCGGGAGATGACCCGCATCCGGGCTTTTGAGCAGGTGGCGCGTCAGTATTATGCTGCTGGGAGCATGGGCGGCTGGCTGAATGTGCAAATCGGACAGGAGATGATCCCGGTGGTGATCCGTTCGCTGATGGGGCCGCTGGACCACAGCATCAGCTCGTATCGCTGTTTGGGCCATGCGTTGGCTTCTGGAATGACGATGCGTGGCTGCATGGCGGAGCTGTTTGGCAAAGCCACTGGCAGCTCGAAGGGCAAAGGCGGCATGCATTCGTTTCAATCACCGGAGACGCGCTTTTGGGGCGGTTACGGCTTTGCGGGCACGCAGACGCCGCTGGCCTGTGGACTGGGTTTCGCGCTCAAACATCGCGGGGAGGCGGGCGCGGTGTTTTGCTGCCTTGGCGATGGCGCGGTGAACCAGGGCGCGTTTCACGAGGCGCTGAATCTCGCCGCGTTGTTCCGGCTGCCGGTGGTCTTCATCATTGAAAACAACGAATACGCCATGGGCACCTCCGTGCTGCGCTCCTCGGCTTTTCGCGACTCGCTCGCCAGCCGTGCCGAAGGCTACGGCATGGCCTGGGGAGTCGCGGATGGCAATCATCTTGAGGAGCTTCGAGGAGTGCTGTGCCTAGCGAGTCACCGCGCCCGCCACGAGTGCCAGCCGACCTTGCTGGAAGTGCGCACCTACCGTTTTGAGGGGCATACCATTGCCGACGCCAACCAGTTCAAATACCGCGCCAAGGCCGTCGTGCAGGACCGGCAGTTGAACCACGATCCGATCAAGATTGGGGCCGCCCGCTTGTTGAGTGAGGGTATCACGACAGAAGAGACGCTGGCTGCCATTCGCGAAGAAGCCATGCTGGAGGCCAGAGACGCGGCGGAGTTTGCCAAAAGCAGCCCAGAGCCCTCACGCGAGGCGATCACGCAGGATGTGTACTGGGAGGTAGATCAACAAACCGTCGCAGGCACAACAGGAAGGCATTTTTTCAATGTCTAGCTTCATTAGCCACACAGCCGGACGGAAACCCAAATTAGTGCAGGCAGCGCAACGATGAAGAGCGAAAAGGCCAAACCCAAACGCATTAGCCGGGGACCCAGACTATGCCGTGTGGTGATGCCCGCGAGGCGGCAGAGTATTTCCGCGATCCATCCAAGAGTATAGCCCATATTCGCCAAAACCGGAGCAGCGAGCAACGACAAAGGCTCTACCGCATCTTCTCCAGGTCGAAGGTGGCCGGAACTGGAAACAGCCCACACAAAAACCGGCAGGCAGACCAGCGCAGCAGAGCCAAGGATGAAATTGTAGGCCAGCCGTCGCTTTTCCCACCACTTGATGATCGAGCCGTATGTCGGAGATGAATCGAGGGGTTGAAAGAGCCAGCTCACGTTGGTGAATGGTTGGGGGTGGTCCAAGTGTTGCCCGTCAATCCTTCGACTGGATGTTCCCTGACTTGCGGATGGCGCGCATGAGACGCCAGCCGAGGAAAAGCGAGATGGCGTAGCCGATGGCACCGAAAATGGAGACGCCATAGAGCAGGGGCGCGGCCTGGCGGCTCCACAGTTCGCTGGAGCCGAGAAAAACAGCGGCGGTGAGGATGCCGAGGACCAGGCGGTTCACGATGGGATCGAGATGACGGTGGTCGAGATGCACGGTGAGCGATCCGTCACGAAAACGGGCGAGCAGGTCCGTCAGATCACGCGGCAGGGCGGTGAGCAGGCGGTCCCACACACGGAAGGTGCGGCGGGCGCGTTTGGCGATGCGGCTTGGCGACAAGCGCCGCAGCATGAGACGCGAGCAATACGGCTGCATCAGCTCGGTGAGGCTCACGTCCGGGCTGAAGCGGCGCGAGGTGCCCTCCAGGACGATGATCGTCTTTAAAAGAAGCGCCAAGGCAGGCGGCAGAACGATGTGATGACCGCGAATGATCTCCACGAGGTTGCTCAAGGCCGCGCCGACGTGGATTTCGTTCAGCGGATGGCCGGTGTAGTCCGCCATGAAGTCCTGCAAGTCGGCGCGGAGCTTTTCACGCTCACAATCGGCGGGCACAGCGCCGAGACGCAGCACCTGCTCTGAAACGAGGTTGGAATCATTTTCCACGATGCCGAGCAGCAGCGCCTCGACTTCATCGCGCAGGTCCTCGTCGATGCGACCCACCATGCCGCAGTCGATGACGCCGACGACATTGCCGGGCAGAAGCATGAGATTACCGGGATGCGGATCAGCGTGGTAGAAGCCGTCACGGAAGACCATTTCGAGGTACATGTTAGCCCCGCGTTTAGCGAACTCGCCCAAGTCCTCGCCGGAGCGTTGCAGCGTCTCAGTGTCGGCCCCGATGATGCCATCCAGGTGCTCCATCGTGACGACCTGATGCGAGCAAAGATCACTGAAAACCTCCGGGATGCAGACGGTGGGCTCATCGGCAAAGTTGCGGCCGAATTCCTCCAGGTTTTGTCGTTCATAGCTAAAATCGAGCTCGCGCAGCAGCGTGCGGCGGAACTGACGCACGACGGCGAGCGGCTGGTAGGCGCGCAAGGCCGGGGAGTGCTTCTCCAGCAGCTCGGCTAGCGCTTGAACGATCTCCAAATCCGTTGCGGCCTGCTCGGCCACGCCTGCACGTCGTACTTTCACCACGACACTCTGGCCGGTGTGAAGCAAGGCTGCGTGAACCTGAGCCACGGAGGCGGCGGCGAGAGGTTCGTCGTCGAACTGCGCGAAAAGCTCGTCAATCGGATGCCCCAGCTCTTTCTCAATCGTGGCGCGTGCCACGTCAGCAGCGTCGGGCGGCACGTTGGCTTGCAATTGAGAGAGTTCCTCGGTCAGCTCAGGGCCGAGCAGATCGGCGCGGGTGCTGAGCATCTGCCCCAGCTTGATGAAGGTGGTGCCGAGTTCCGTGAGTGCCATGCGCGCTCGTGCCGCTTGCGTCACGCCTTCGGTGAGGGACTGGCCGTCCGCGCTTTTGAAGCGGTCTTGGAGCCAGGCATACTTGAAACCGCCAAACAGGTCGGCCAGCCCGTATTTGCCGAGCACAGCGGCGATTTCCGCGATGCGTTTCGCGTGGCGTTCCAACCGGGACAAAGCGTCGATCTTCATGATTGCGCCACTCTCTGCGGAAACGCGGCAGCTTACAAGGTGCTTCACGGCTCATCGCCTCGCTGTGCTATGCGAGGGTGAAGGCATCCGCTATGGGATCAAATCTCTACGCCTGGGCCTTGCCGCGAACGCGCTCGGATTTCATCGGCGTGCCGGGCCTAGTGGTGCGGGCAAACTCGATGTGCATGATGCGCGGCGCACGTGTCTGGGAAGCGATGATGTGCCTGCGGAGTGCGGCCTTGCCGGCCTCGATCTCGCGCCAGACCTCCTGGGCCTCGGTGGATGACTGCGGAAGGTCGGCAAAACGCGCGTAAAGCAGGTCCATGGCCTCTTTCCAGTCCCGCATGGGCGTGAGACGCGCGGTGAGGTCTGCCAACTCTTTGCGGGCGGCCTCGATGGCGTGCCCCAACTCGGCCTGACGGGCGGCGTGTTGTCGTATCTGCGCCAGCGCGTCCTGGTGCGTGTTGATGGTGGCGGCCAGGCTTTCGGCCTCGCTACGGAGGGCGGCTTCGCGAGATTCGAGTTCGCTGAGACGCTGCTGCGCGGTTTCTGCCTCGGCCTCGAATTTTTTGGCGCGATGCTCCTGCTCGGCTAGCCGTGCCGCGCCTGCGGAGAGAGCGACGAGCTGTCCGCGCACTTCTTCCAACTGCGTCCCGGCGGTGGCGAGTTCCTGGCACTGCGCCTCAATGCTGGCACGGCGCATGACGGCCTCATCAAGACTGGACGCAGCTTCCGTGAGACGCTGCGTGGTGTCCGTGAGAGCGGCTTGTTTTTCCTCCAGCAGGCTGGTGGTGCTGGCGAGATCGTTTTTGCACTCACTGATCTCGGTCTGGAGTTCGCCCAGGGCCTTTTCTTCACGCTGCCGGGCGGCCAGTGAGTCGGCGGCAGCCGCGACAGACAGCTTTTCCGACTCTTGCAGGGCGGCACCTCGAGTTTGGGCCTCCTTGATCGTGGCTTCCAGGCTCTGCGACTCGCTGTTGAGCGTGGCGATTTGCGCCTTGTGGCGTGCCTCGGTCTCCTGGACAAGCGCCAGTGCCTGCTTGAGTTTTTCCTCTTCTGAACGCCGATTTTCGGCAGCGGCCTCGGCCTGCTTTTGAAGCTCTTGCCCACGCGGCTCGATTTCTGCAATCTGCCGCCTCAGTTCCTCCAGGCGGGCCGTTTCCTGATCAAAATCCTGGCGAAGCTGAGCCAGACGAGCTTTTTCCTGCTCTTGCTGCGCGGTGAGAGCTTCGACGCCGGCTTTGGCAGCGGTTTCAGCATCGGTGGCCTGCTTGCGCAGATCCTCCAGGCGGGCCTGCTCGCTTGCGCAGTCTTTGCGCAGTTGTTCAAGGCGGGTATTTTCCTGCTCCTGCTGTGCGGT
>CAXNGR010000447.1:0-4457 GCA_964201265.1 Verrucomicrobiaceae bacterium | reverse complement strand
CAGGCCGGAGGCCGCATGCTGTGACCTCATACGATCATGGAACAACAAGGCGTCCGCCTCCACGAAACCAACGAAGGCCGCGAAACCCAGCAGGGCATCGCTGGCTTTGAAGGTGCCAACGCCTTTTTCTTCATGTTTGCCATCGGCCTTGGCATGCTGCTGTTCCGCAAGATGTCCGAAGGGGCAAACCCGAACATGCTGCTGGCCGCAGGAGTGGCCGGAACTCCGATGCTGGTGGTCATGGCTTATGTGTTTGGCCTGAAGCAGGGGAAACCGCCCTCTTATGATATTGAGCTGGGCGAATGGCTGATCATCAAGCTCACTCAAACCCCTTATTTTTCACCACGTCAGGTCGAGCCGCTCGCGCTGCCCTGGGTGGATGACTCGATGAGCAAAGAAACCACCGCTGAAGCGAAGAAAAAAGAAAGCTGAGGCATGGCCAAATTCGTCAACACCTATCTCGATGAGGACTTGATCGTTTACCGCGGCCTGCAGCGCGGCGGAGCGATCGGGAAGGGCTACAACATCGAGATGCCGGACACCGAGAACACGGACCCGTCTTGGCTGATGTCCTTGGAGGACAATCTCCGCGTACTGTTGCGCATGGTACGCCCAGAAGTGCGGCTGCAAGTGTCCTGGAGCGTGGACAGCGACTACCGCAAGGAACTAGAGCGCTACAAACAGAAGACTGAGGAACTGCCCCAAGATCGCTGGTCCACCCGCCAGCGGGAAGAGCGCTACAATCGTTACGACAAAAAGATTCGTGATCACCTGCTCCGCCGTGAGCATTTGCAGTTCTACTACACTTCGAAAATCCCGGGCAAGACCATGGGAGGCGGCAGGCAGTATTATGAAGAGCTGCTCCAGGCGGCCAAACGAGAGCAGGGGGAGCTGGAGGAGGCGCTGCGTCAACAGCTCGGCGGTCTCGGCGGGCGCGTCGTCCCCATGACGAACGCGGAGCACTTCGAAGCCTTTTACCGTTACTTCAACCCCAGCGCTTTTGAAAACGAAGCGCTGAAACTCGAAGACATCTACGACCCCTCCAAGACGGTCTGCGACATGTGCTTTAACAGCGATGGGGCACCCTACCGCATGGGCACTTCCACTTTCAAGATGGATGGCTTTTACCAGGGCATCTGTGTGATGAAGACGCTGCCCAAGTTCACCTACATCGGCATGATGCGGCTGCTCACGCAGTTGGACATCCTGGATTACCAGGTGGTGGTGAACATTGAGGCCGGGGATGTCGAAAAAGACCGGCTCACGACGGAGGGCAAGGTTGCACGGCTGGAACGCGGCAAGATCACGCCCTCCCTGGAGGCCACGTTGCTGAAGCTGCGCACCCGTATCCGCCGCCTGTCCACGAATGAGGTCGTGCCCTACCGCATGCACCTTCTGGTGCGTGTCTGGGACAGAAATCCTGACGTCTGCGCCAGCAAACTCTCCGCCATCAAGAACTCCATTTTGAAACTGGGCGGTGCCCAGGCTTATGAGCCGACGCTGCCGACGAGCGTCCGGAACTACTGGCAGCTCTGCATGCCCGGCTGGAGCTGGGGAAACTACAACGATTTCAAACTCTACGTCGAGGATGTGAACCTAGCGGACCTGCTACCCATTTCCAGCACGCCCACCGGGGATTTGGATGAGGCGGAGGCCATTTACGACGGGCCGCGTGGCGCTCTGGTGGGCTGCACCACCTTCGTCGGCAAGGAAGGGGCCATGCGCCCCGAACACGGCATCATGTTTGGTGCCTCCGGTGCGGGCAAATCCGTCTTCACCATCGACTTGCTCACGCAAACCGCGCCCTACTACGATTTCACCGCCATCGTGGAGGAGGGGCTGTCGTACAATCTGTTCACGCGCTTGTACGGCTGCAAACCGATCATCGTGCGGCCGAACGGGAACCTCACCTTCAACTACTTCGACACGCGGGGTCTGCCGCTCAGTCCTGACCAACTGGGTGGTGCCACAGCCATTGCGCATCTCATGGCCGGACCGCCGCCGGACATCGACAAGGACCGAATCCGCCAAGCATTGCTCGCCAAGCAGATTGAGCGTCTTTACGTGGACCAGTTCGAGGCTTGGGCTGCCCGCCATGCTGACTTGAGGGCAGAGGCCGCGCGGCGGGTCGCCATCGCCGATGAATGGAGGAAGAAGCGCATGCCTGAAGGCACCGCGCTGGCCGATGCTTGGCTGGATTTCAGCGCCGAATTGATGGAAGGCGACCCCATGGCCAATGAATTCAACCGCATGGGCCTCGACCAAGCATTGCTGGAGGACTTCCTGAACAATCCAGGCAACCAGTGGGATCTCATGAGCCTGGGTTACACGCTGATGAAGCCGGAGGACATGCCCACGCACAGCCAGTTCGTGGAGCTGCTGAATCTCGAAAGCCGCCAGCGTCGCGCCCATGAGGATCTGGGCCTGCTGCGCATGCTACTGGAGCCGTGGAGCCGCACCGGTCGCTATGGTGCTATCCTGGACGGCGTGAACAACGTCGATCTCAGTGGCAAAGTGGTCCACTTCGAGCTGTCTTACATCCCTGAGTCCGCCAAGGAACTGCGCACCGTCGCGGCCTTCTTGATCACGAATGATCTGCGCAAGGAGATCATGAGCCGTCCGCGCTCCACCCGCAAACGTGTCATCCTGGAAGAACTCTCCGCCTTCCTGGCCATGCCGGACGGGGACCGCATCACGCGCGAGTACTACGAGCGTATGCGCAAGTACTCCTGCTGGGTGTTTTCCATCATCCAGCAGTTCGGTCGTATCAAGGACCACCCGGTGCGCTCCTCGGTGGTGGGGAACTCACGCGTCATGTTCATGCTCAAACAGCCCGACCAGCGGGATGTGGAGAGCATGAGCGAGGGCTTCCGCATTCCTGCCATCACCAAGAAGCAGGTCACCAGCTTCCCTGACCCCTCGGAGATGAAAACGGACCCTTACGGTTCCTTTGTCTATTACCACGAGGCCACGGGACGTCCGCGCATCGCCATCGGTCGCCATCAGGCCTCGAAGGAGATGATCCTCGCCTCCGCCACCTCCGGGGAGGCCTTTGAGCGGCAGAACGAGCAGCTCAAGGAGTTCAATGATGACGCCTACAAGATGATTGTCAGTCAAGCCAAGTCGAAAAAATGAAAACGCACCTCCCGATCCTCCTCCTATTCGCGGGAATGTCCTCCGTTCTCGTCTCCTGCTCCAGTTCAGGCGGCGGGATGAACAAAGGCCTCCTCGGGGCCGCCAGCGGCGGTCTCATCGGCGCCCTCATCGGCGACAACCTGCTGAACAATAACAACAACACCAACAACGCGGCCGCTGCTGCAGGTGGCGCTGCTGCTGGAAACAACAATAACAACAGGTTTCTGGACGACAACTCTGGGCTGATTACCGGCGCGGTGGCCGGTTATGCCGCAGGCGCGATCAGTGATGGCTTTGCTAAGGCCGAGGTGCGGCAGAAATACCTCGACGGCTACAACAAGGGCCGCAGCGATGCCATCAAGGAGCTCTACTGGGTCAAACGTGACGCCGAGCGCCCTAGCGATGATGCCGTCATCCAGCGGCGCTACTACGAAGTCCCGGTGCCTGAGCACGTCACCACAGACGGCGTTCTGGTGGAGCCCAAAAAAGTCGTGATCGAAGTTGTCGAGTAACCTCATCCCCCAAGCCACGCCATGAAAACAGCAGCATGCATTTTTGCGAGCGTCCTCATCAGCACGGCCGCATGGGCGCAGGAGACCATCATCACCTCCGCGCCGACCATTGAGGCGGTCATCAACAGCACCTCCTCTGACCTAAACGCAAAGCTGACCCAGCTCCTGGACCAGGCCACCCAGCAGAACACCAAGCTGCAGACCAACCTGGACCGCATGGGCGACCCTGCGGCCATCAACCTGCCCTCCATCCAGATCATCAAGGACGACATCCTCCAGTCTTCCACCATCCTGAAGACGCGTGACGAGCAACGCACCGCCATGTCCACCCTGACCGGGGCCGAAGTCTTCGATGACGATGCCTTCGGTGCGATGACGCCGATTGGGGCCACCGTCACTCTCAAGGACGGCACCACTGTGGACCGCGATCCGGAGAAATACCGCATGGATGCCGTGCTGAATGCGCAGGTGAAGGAGTTTCAGGAGGTGCGGCAGAAGGCGCTGGACCGCAAAGCTTTGCTCAACGAGGAAATTGGCCAAGTGCTGCAAGATCTGGAGGCCGCGCAGGATCTGGCCACGACTTTGAAGCTGCAGGCGATGCTGACCGCCCTGTATGCTCAGATGGACGAGTGCAACCAAGCCATCCTCGTCGCCAAAGCGGATGCGGAAATGGCGGAGAAAGAGCTGGTCGGTCAGGCGCGCATCATGTCGAAGGCAAAAAGTGAGGAAAGCCAGCTCAACCGACCGCAGACCGCCAGCGGAGGCGTCGGCACGGGTGACGGCACCTTTCCGGGAGCGGGCAGCGCGCCA
>CAXNGR010000446.1:0-4480 GCA_964201265.1 Verrucomicrobiaceae bacterium | reverse complement strand
ATCATTTGGTGCGGATTGAGCAAGAGCGGCATCGGCCTGCACGGCACGGCTTTGCCCAGAACCATCGGACGCAGCCGCAGCGCCGGTTGTGTGCGCTTCGCGAATTGGGACGCCATTCGACTTCCGCAACTCATCCGGCCAGGATCGCGAGTCATTGTGCGTTAATCTCCGACCATGCCGCGCATCCTTCTCGCCAGTCTTTTCCACGAAACACACACCTTCCTCGACGGCCTCACCACGCTCGCGGATTTCCAGATTCGTCGCGGTGATGAGTTGTTCGCCTGCAAAGGTGACGCCTCCCCGCTCGGCGGAGTCATTGAAATCGCCGACGAGTTCGGCTGGCAGATCATTCCCACCGCCGACTACCGCGCCCAGCCCTCCGCGATGGTGGAGGATGAAGTCATCGAGCAATTCTGGAACGACATCGCTCCGGCAGCCGCCAAGGCCGATTACGAGGCCATTTACCTCGTCCTGCATGGTGCGATGACCTCGCAGACCATTCTCGATGTCGAGGGCGAGATCCTCCGTCGTCTGCGCGGCATCACGCAGGTGCCGATCTTCGGTGTCTTCGATCTTCACGCCAATTTTTCGCCTGCGATGGCCGAACTGGCCGACTGCCTCGTCGCTTACCGCGAAAATCCGCACACGGATGCCCGCGAGGCCGGCTTGATCGCGGCTCGGTTGTTGAATCGCTGCCTCACCGCCGGCCAGAGACCGCGCATGCAGCTCAAACAGCCCGGCCTCATCTGGCCCCCCACCGGGACCGGAACCGCGAATGATCCGATGCTCTCGCTGGAGGCGATGGCGCGTCAGTTTGAGTGCGAGAACGACTCGCTTTGGTCCATGAGCATCGTCGCAGGCTTCAGTTTCGCCGACACACCGGACACGGGCGTCAGTTTCGTCGCGTGTACCACGGACGATGCAGCCGCACCGCTCGAATCACTGGCTCAACGCGCTCGTGAACTCACTCATCTCGGCCAGATCACTGATCCGACTGCGGATGCGGTGCTCGCCGGACTCAAACCGTTGCCTGAAGGTCTCACCGTCCTCGTCGAACCCTCCGACAACATCGGCGGCGGCGCTCCGGGCGATTGCACGGGTTTGCTGCGTGCCTTGATCCGCCATGGCATTCAAAACGCCGCCATCTGCATCAACGATCCTCAAGCCGTGAGCGAAATCGAAGCGGGTGAGCGCCGCATTCATCTCGGTGGCAAGGGCAGCCGGCTTGATGCCGGTCCGGTTGAGCTGGAGGTCGAATTGATCGCGCTCAATGACGGACGCTTCGAGTTGGAGGACAAGAACAGCCACCTTGCCAGCATGTGCGGGGATGTGTTCGACATGGGACGCTGCGCGGTTGTCCAACACGGTGGCATCACGATTTTGATCACCAGCGTGAAGACGCCGCCCTTTGATCTCGGCCAATGGCACAGCCAGGGCATCGCGGTGGAAAAACTTTCCGTCGTTGCCGTCAAAGCAGCCGTGGCCCATCGCCGCGCTTATGACAAAATCGCTGCGCGCATGCTGTGGGTGGACACGCCGGGGCCGTGCAGCAGCAATCTCGCCGCATTGCCCTACCGTCACTGCCGTTTGGCCTGAGGATCAGTACAATTCGACCGGGGAGCGTTTGCCGTCCTCGACGCTGAGGTTTTTGGCGGCTTCCTCGCCGAGCGTATCGACGCGGAGCTGCCAGATCTCCCGGTTGATGGCGGCGAAGCGGTCCAGATCGAACGTGTCCGGTGCCACGAGACGCTTTTTGGTTTTCTCGATGCGCACGAGGGCATCATGCAAGGCGGGTTCTTCGACGCCTTCGAGGTGTTCGCGGGCCTGCTCGACCATTTCGACGCGATGGCAGATCATCACGAGGTCGTTGCCAGCGCGGACGGCTTCCTGGATGGCCTGCTCAAACGTCACCTCATTCAAAATGGCGCCCATGTCGAGGTCGTCGGTCATGGCTAGGCCGTCGAAGGCGTATTGATGGCGCAGCAGCTTGGTCACGATGTTGTGGCTGAGGCTGGCGGGCCAGCGGCCGCGATCCGGGTCGTAGGCGGTGTAGTTGCTGTGGCAGGTCATCACGCTGTCGAGTTCCGGCAGCAGCGCGGAGTAGGGCAGCAGCTCGCTCTTTTCCATCTCCTCGCGGCTTTTGGTGATGACGGGGAGGAACTCATGCGGGTCGCACTCGGCGGGGCCGTAGCCGGGGAAGTGCTTGCCGCAGCTCAGGATGCCTTCCTTGCGCATGGCACGGTTGAAGATACCCGCGTTGGTGATGACCTGCTGCGGATCTTTGCCATAGGTGCGGCCTTTGAGCGAGTTGTCCGCCGCATCGTCGTAGCTGATGTCCAAGACCGGGCAGAGGTCGAGATTGAAACCGAAGTGGCGCAGGATCTGGCCGGTGAGCTTGCCATGACGCTTGATCAATTCGGGATCGCCCTTGTCGCGCAGCGATTGCGCGTTCGGTGGCTCCTCGCCGATCAAACGCAGGCGCGAAACGCGGCCGCCTTCCTGGTCGATGGTGATGAAGGGCTCGATGTCAGAGATGTCGCGCAGGTCGTCGATGAGTTTGCGGAGCTGCTGCGGCGTCTGAATGTTCCGTCCGAACAAAATGAAACCGCCTGGCTGAAGTTTTTTGAGCCGCGTGGCTGTTTCTGGAGTGAGTTCCGGGCCGGGGACGCCCATGAGAAGAAGCTGGCCGAGGGGGAGGGAGGAGGGCATGAGAAAGAGTGTTCTTAAGAGTAGTAATCAAGCGATCAGCTCAGGCCGACAAGCCAAGTGGGTGTCAAGGGGCGATTTGCTAAAAGTTTGAGAAAAATCGGGGTTTTAAGCTCTCAAGATTGAGACGCAGGGGTTTCTTTTTGGAAAAGTCGGGAGGGTTGGTTGACGAGGGGGGCAAAACTTTTTAACATGCGCTCGTCTGTGGGGCAACCCGCAGGCCACATTTGCAAGCTTCCTCAGCTCCGCATTTCGTGCCAATAGATCCTCCATCGTTGTTGGTTGCTGGATCGCAATGGAACCCTCCGGCTTCGCATGCCGGAGGGTTCTCTGTTTCTGGGATGAAGCGTTGTGCCGACATTGTGAGCAACTCTGTGATGAGTGTGTGAGCAACCTGCGAACAAGTCACGAGGCTCCGAGCTGACGCGCCCACTCAATCGCGCGCAGCATGCCGGTCGCCTTGTTGATGGTCTCTTGATACTCGCTGGCAGGAATCGAATCGGCCACCACTCCAGCACCGGCCTGCACATACGCCTTGCCATCCTTCACCACGCAGGTGCGCAGCGCGATGCAGGAGTCGAGGTTGCCGTCGAAACCGAAGTAGCCAACCGCGCCAGCATAAGCGCAGCGCTTGCTGTTCTCACACTCGTTGATGATGTCCATCGCGCGCACCTTGGGCGAGCCGCTGACCGTTCCTGCCGGGAAGGTGGCTCGCATCACGTCGTAGGATGTTTTGTCGTCGCGCAGATGACCGTCCACGTTTGAGACGATGTGCATGACGTGGGAGTAGCGCTCGATGATCATGAGGTCGCTGACGCGCACGGTTCCATAATCGGCCACACGTCCAACGTCATTCCGTGCGAGATCGACGAGCATGATGTGCTCGGCGCGTTCTTTGGGATCGTTGAGCAGGTCTTGCGCCAGCGCGTCGTCTTCAGCGGTGGTTTTACCTCTCCAGCGCGTCCCGGCGATGGGACGGATGTCGATGCGGCCGTTTAGGCACTTCACATGCACCTCCGGCGAGCTGCCGACGAGCGCGAAGCCTTGCGGGAAGTCGAGGCAGAACATGTAGGGGCTGGGATTCACATGCCGCAGAGCGCGGAAGAGGTCCAGCGTGCTGCCGCTGTAGTCCGTCTCAAATCGCTGGGAGGGCACGCCTTGGAAAATATCCCCGGCGGCGATGTACTCCTTCATCTTGACCACCATGGCCTCGTATTCCTCGCGCGTGGTGTTGCTGACCGGCGTCGGAAGCGGGCTGCTGCCCGCCGGAGCGAAGGTTTGCAGCGGCTTCGCGGCCAGCGGCTGCTCCAGCTTGGTGATCACGCTCGCGATTTGCTCCCGCGCCCAGTCGTAAGCCGCCTCCAAAGTGGAATGCTCGTCGGTGTGGACGTTGGCGACGATGGACAGCCTGCGTGTGCGGTGATCGAAGATCAGCACGGTGTCCGTGATCATGAAAACCATGTCCGGCAGGCCGAGCTCGTCTTTTTTTGGCGCAGGCAGTGTCGGTTCAAAGAAGCGCACCATGTCATAGGCCAGGTAGCCGACCGCGCCGCCGTGGAAAACCGGTAGAGGCTGCGCTTCGAGCGGACGGAACGGCTTCATCAGCATCTCCAGTTCCGTCAGCGGATCAGACTGCGTGGTGAAGCTGCGCTTTTTGCCACGCTCCTCGATTTCGATCTCCTTGCCGCGCGCGGTGAAGATGATGCGCGGTGAACTGCCCAGCAGCGAGTAGCGGCCTGAGTGCTGCGTCAGCTCGGCGGACTCCAGCAGGAAG
>CAXNGR010000445.1:0-4482 GCA_964201265.1 Verrucomicrobiaceae bacterium | reverse complement strand
TTTTTCAAAACCAGCATCACCCGCGAGCGCTACTTCTGGCGCTGGAACACGCCCGAGAAATACCAGACAAACATGCGTGCCTACCTGCGCATGGTCAGCGGCATCGACAACGCCATCGGCCGACTCCTCACCGCGCTGGAAGAAGCCGGCCTCAGCGGCAACACCGTCATCGTTTATAGCGCCGACAACGGCTACCACATGGCCAATCGAGGCATTACGGGCAAATGGTCGCACTTTGAGGAATCTCTGCGCGTGCCGCTCATCATCGCGGATCCACGAGTCGAAGCCGCCCAGCGTGGAAAAGTCATCGAAGCGCCAGTTTTAAACCTCGATCTTCCATCGACTTTTCTCGATCTCGCCGGAGCGCCTGTGCCCGCGCACTACCAGGGCCGCAGCCTCCGTCCTATGCTGACTGACAGCGTCCCCGCCGACTGGCGCACCGAGTCATTCCATGAGCACTTCGCCGTGAGAAATCGCATCCCCGCCTATGAAGGCGTGCGGACCGCCCGCTTCAAATACGCGCGCTACTTTGATCACAGCCACGAGTTCCTCCACGACCTGCAAAACGACCCCGACGAGCTGAAGAACCTCGCCACCGATCCTGCCCACGCCGCCACGCTCACGAAGCTCCGCGCACGAACTGACGCCCTCGTCAGCCAATACGGCGGCGCACTGCCACCGCTGAAAGGCGGCTTCCAAAAATCCGTCGATGCCCATCCCGTCTCCGCCGCTGCCGCAGGAGCACCCAAGCCTGGCCCCGACGGCTTCGTCAGCCTTTTCAATGGCCGCAACCTCAACGGCTGGTCCGGCGACTCGCAGTTCTGGTCAGTCGAAGACGGTGCTCTCACTGGCAAGACCGATGGCTCGCTGAAAATGAACCGCTTCATCACCTGGGAAGGCTCCACCGTGCGAAACTTCGACCTCCGCGTGAAGGTCAAAGTCACCCCCGGCGGCAACAGCGGCCTCCAGTATCGCGGTGTCATGCGTCACGACATCGGCCTCGACATCGTCAGTGGTTATCAATGTGACATCGTCGCCGCCAATCCCGACTACAACGGCATGCTCTACGAAGAGCGTGGCCGCCGCATTCTCTCACACACCGGCGAGCGCGTCATCATCGCCCCCGATGCCCAGCCCTGGATCATCGGTAAAATGGAAGTGAAGACCTTCGCGCCTGACGAATGGCATGACTACCGCGTGCTCGTGCGTGGCAATCATCACCAGCACTGGATTGATGAGCACATGACCGCTGACCTCATCGACTTCGACGAAAAAGGCCGCAGCCTCGATGGCGTGCTCGGCATGCAAGTACACGTCGGCCCGGCGATGAAGATTCAGTTCAAAGACATCCGCATCCAGTTCCTACCCGACGACCTCCCGCTGCTCAAGCCTGCCGATCATCCCATCCCCGCAGGCTCCCTCGGTGTGAAACCCCAGGCCAAGCTTCCCAAGGACTGGCAGCCACCGGTTTATCGCTAAAAACAGCCGGATCTGTTTCTTCATTTTGCTGCCCTTATTCATTCCTCCACTGATGAAACACCTTCTCAAAATTTTCCTATTCTGTCTCAGCTCTGCCGTCCTCTCCGCCGCAACTCCAAACGTCGTCATCATCTTCGCGGACGATCTCGGTTACGGTGATCTTGGCTGCTACGGCTCACCGGTCAGTCGCACGCCAAATCTCGACCGCATGGCGGCGGAGGGGCTGCGCTTCACGGACTTTTACTCCGCTTCCGAGGTCTGCACGCCGAGCCGCGCTGCCTTGCTCACGGGCAGACTCCCCATCCGCAGCGGCATGTGCGGAAACCGCCGGGTGCTCTTTCCCAACTCCGAAGGCGGCCTGCCACCAGCGGAAATCACCCTCGCCGAGGCCTTGAGGGACAAAGGCTACGCCACCATGCACATCGGCAAGTGGCATCTCGGCATCCACGCCGGCTCACGCCCTTTGGACCAAGGTTTCGATCACAGCTTCGGACTGCCCTACTCGAACGACATGGATGGCCGCCCGGATCTGCCGAAAGGCAGCACCGGCTCGCCGAATCCGCCGCATGACGGCTGGAACGTGGCCCTGCTGCGCGATGGCAAAGTCATTGAGCAGCCAGCGGATCAGACCACGTTGACAAAGCGCTATACCGAGGAGGCGGTGAAGTTCATCCGCGAGCAAAAGAGCGCCCCCTTCTTCCTCTACATGCCGCATACCTTCCCTCATGTGCCCATGTTTGCCTCACCCGACTTCAAAGGCAAAAGCCGCGCCGGGATCTTTGGCGATGCCGTCGAGGAACTCGACTGGAGCGTCGGCCAGGTGATGCAAACACTGCGCCAGGAAGGCCTCGCGGAGAACACGCTCGTCTTCTTCACCAGTGACAACGGCCCCTGGCTCATCATGGGCGATCAAGGCGGCAGCGCTGGCCTGCTGAAAGACGGCAAAGGCAGCACCTGGGAGGGCGGCATGCGCGTTCCCGGCATCGCCTGGATGCCCGGACGCATCCAGCCCGGTGTGACGTCCCAACTCGCCAGCACGATGGACCTACTGCCCACCGCGCTCGCCCTCGCCAAAGCACCCACACCAAAGGATGTCACGCTCGACGGCACCGATCTCTCACCGCTGCTGTTTGAATCAAAGCAACTGCCAGCACGCCCCTACTTCTACTATCGTGGCGATCAGCTCTTCGCCTGCCGCCTCGGCGAATGGAAAGCTCACTTCAAGACGCAAACCGGCTACGGCCAACCCAAGGCCGAAGCTCACGAGCCTCCCCTGCTCTTCCACCTCGGTCGTGATCCCTCCGAAAAGCGCAACGTCGCCGCTGAGCACGCCGACGTGCTTGCGCAGATCCAGGAGGCGGTGAAACAGCACCAAGCCGGTGTTGTGCCAGGGGAGCGACAGTTGAAGTAAATTCGCTCCACCTCCCGAGTCAAAAGACGAAAGAACCAGATCAGTGGCCCGTGCCGCCCGCTTTCACCGTCACCAGGACATAAACAGCGTACACCGCCAGCAGCACAAAGCCGCGCCACCGACCCAGCGTTCCGCCATGTCCAGGGAGAATCAGCAGCACCGTGAGGACTCCGAAGCCCAGGCTGGGCAGGATCTCCGGCACTTTCACCGCATACGGCTGGATCAGCGCAGCCACCGAAGCGATGAATAAGGCATTGAAAATGTTGCTGCCGAGGATGTTCCCGAGGCCCACATCATGATGACCGCGCATGCGGGAAATGAGGGTCGTCGCCAGCTCCGGCGTGCTGGTCGCCGCAGCCACTACGACCGCACCGACGATGAACGGACTCCAGCCCAGCGCCATGGCGACCCCCTTGCCCCCATGCACCACAAACTGCGCTGCGCCGATGAGCAGCGCGAGTCCTGCCAGCAGGGCGAAGATCGTTTTTGGCAAAGAAACGTGCTCAGTAGGCTCCGTCCGTGTCACCGCATGCCTACGCGCATGGCGGATGACGATGATGAGCCACACAAAAAAGCAGGTCATCATGATCACCGCGTCCAGACGCGAGAACCAGCCGTCAAACAGCAGCGCATAAACGACACCCGGAACCAGCAGAGAGATGAACCAGTCCCGCCGCACACCGCTATCCTCTACCCGCATGCCAGAGAGCGCCAGCACGATGGCCAGCACCAGCGCAACATTGACCACATTGCTGCCAAGCACGTCCCCCAGCGAGATCTCCGGCACACCATCCAGCGCCGAATGAATGGCGACGAGCAGTTCCGGAGAGGAAGTGCCAAACGCCGCTACGGTGACGCCAATGACTGCCGTGGGCCAGCGTGCCCAGCGGGCCAGCCCGACACCTCCTTTGACAAAAAATTCGCCACCAAACCAAGCCAGCACCACACCAGCGACGAGCATCAAAAGGGAGTCCTGCATGACTGGAAGGTGTGTTGAAATGGCGGCATGCCTCACTCACGCACCACCAACACGCTGCAAGGCGCATGGCGGACGACTTTCTCCGCCACGCTGCCAAGCAGGGCATGCTTCAGGCCAGAATGCCCGTGGGTGGGAATAATGATCGCGTCTGCTTTTTCATCCGCAGCGGTTTTACAGATCACATCCGCTGGGCGCCCGTCCTTGACCAACACGCGCACGCTCGTGGCGTTGGGAAAGGCCTCATCGGCCAGCTTTTTGAGGCTGTTCTCAGCCTCCTGACGCATCTGCGCATGCAGATCGTTCGTCTGCACCCGCAGCCCTTGGTAAGCAGGCTCGGTGACGTGCAGGACAATGATTTCAGCGCCCGATTTATGGTGCAGCGCAGCAGCGGCATGAATGGCGGATTCAGCGCATGTGGAAAAGTCCGTCGGCACCAGGATTTTCTGCCAGAGATCAGGGGTGGTTGAGGTTTTCATGGTGCTTTCACCCATGCGTGGCAGTCCCATGGAGGCAAGCGCCTTCTTGCTAAGAAACTTGGTCATTGCTCCTGCCACAACGCGGGCAATCCCAGCTCATCACGCGGAAACACGTCGGTGTTGAGATCGGTGAGTCT
>CAXNGR010000444.1:0-4485 GCA_964201265.1 Verrucomicrobiaceae bacterium | reverse complement strand
GGAGAACTTCTTCTGCCGTCTCAAACGCTGGGCCTGCGCCAGCACCCGGCGCGACAAGCTTGCATTGCACTTTCTTTCCCTCATCCAGTTCGCCTCCATCATCGACTGGCTCAGATACGGCTGTTGAGGGTTTTCAAACACGGCCTAGCCGCGCTCCAGGCTTGTCGTCACGCCCCTTCCTGCCGTAATCTGCCGCGCATGTCTCCGAATCGCCGCTCCTTTCTCAAGCACGCCAGTCTCGCGCCCTTCACCCTGTGGATTCCGAGGGTATTCGCCGGGGCTCCCCGTCCCCTGACAAGACTCGCGCGCGGCCTGCCGGAGGCGGAGGGCGTGTCAGCGGTTGGCATCCTGGAGTTTCTCGACGCGGTGGAGCGTGAAAAAATCGAGCTGCACAGCTTCATGATGCTGCGGCATGGCAAAGTCATCGCGGAGGGCTGGTGGAAGCCGTACGGGCCCGATCTCGTTCACACGATGTATTCGATGAGCAAGAGCTTCACCTCCACTGCGGTCGGTTTCGCCATTGGGGAAGGAAAGTTGAGTGTGGAGGACCAGGTGATCTCATTTTTCCCGGATGATCTGCCAGCGAAGGTCAGCGACAACCTCGCCGCGATGCGCGTGAAGGATCTTCTCACCATGTCCACCGGCAACGGGAAGGAGCCGACACAGGTGTGCGTGAAGGAGGAGAACTGGGTGCGCACGTTTTTGGCGCAGAACATCGCGCACCCGCCGGGCACGCAGTTCATGTACAACAGCGCGGCCACCTACATGTGCTCCGCCATTGTGCAGAAAGTCACGAGGCAGACGATTCTCGATTACCTCACGCCGCGTTTGTTTGAACCGCTCGGAATCAGCGGCATGCGTTGGGAAAGTTGTCCGCGTGGCATCAACACTGGCGGCTGGGGTCTGAGCATTCAGAGCGAGGGACTCGCCAAGTTCGGTCAGCTTCTGCTTCAGAAAGGACAATGGAACGGCAAACAGCTTCTTCCCGCCGCGTGGATCGAAGAGGCGACGCGCTTTCACATTCAACAACCCGGCGAGGACAAAAAGGACCGCCCCAAGGCGCAGAACGATTGGCTGCAAGGCTACGGCTACCAGTTCTGGCGCTGCCAGGGCACTGCGTTCCGTGGCGATGGAGCCTTCGGGCAGTTCACCATCGTTTTGCCAGAGCAGGACGCCGTGATCGTGATGACGAGCGAGAATAAAAACATGCAGGGCCAGCTCGATCTCGTGTGGAAGCATCTGCTGCCCGCTTTTGGAGAAACACCACCCCGGCCAAAGATTGAGGGTACAGGCTTCACCCTAGCATACCCCGGTGATCCGATCTTGGAGCTTCAGCAGCACCTAAAAGAACTGAAGCTTTCGCCGCCTTCCGGCTCCAAGACGTCCCAGATGGCGAAGAACCGCCGCTACAAGCTGGCAGAGAACGATCTCGGCCTCGCGGAGGTCGGTTTCGAGTTCGCGGGTGACACCTGCACGTTCGTCGCAGACGCTCATCGCATCCTTTGTGGCCTTTCCGGCTGGAATCGAACCTCGTCCGCCTTTCCCGGCACGCCGCCACGCCTGATCTCCGGCGGCAGGCCCAAAACCGCCACGTCGTCAAAGATCGCCGCCAGTGCGACATGGACGGATGACACCACACTCGTTTTGACTTGGCGCTACTACGAAACTCCGCACAGCGACACCCTGACCTGCCAATTCGACGGCGATGGCGTGACGCTCACCTTCCTCAACAGCATCACTGCGATGAATCCGAAGGCGAAAGATCTTCGTCAGCCGCTAAAAGGCCGTGCAATCGCATGACATCACGGGAAAACGCGGCGATGGGAAACGTGCTCCATGCAACGATTTACCTGTGACTGCGGCAATGTGCTTTTCTTCGGCAGTTCCAAGTGCCTGAAGTGCGGAGGAGATGTGGGCTATGATCCGGCGCAAGGTCTGCTGGTGAGGCTGCGGCCCGAAGGAAAGCTCAAACGCTGCGCCAACGGCGTGAAGCATGGCGTGTGCAATTGGACGCTGCCAGTGGAGGCCAAGGAGAGGCTGTGCGTGGCCTGCAGCATGAACCGCACGATTCCAGACCTCAGCACGGCACGAAACATGATGCTGTGGGGGCGCATGGAGATGGCAAAGCGGCGGCTCATTTACACGCTGCTGCGTCTTGGCATTTCCCTGCCGTCCAAAAGTGAGAATCCCAAGATGGGCTTGGCCTTTGACATCGTCAGCACGCTATCCAACCCCACGGTGACGACGGGTCACCTCAATGGCGTGATCACGGTGAACCTTGAGGAGGCGGACGACACTTACCGGCAGATCAACCGCCAGCAACTCGGTGAAAACAGCCGTACACTGCTGGGGCACTTCCGCCATGAGAGCGCGCATTACCTATGGCAGCGTTGCTTGTCAGAGCTGCCGTGGGACGACCCGCAGCGGCTGGCATTTCGCGATCGGTTTGGCGACGAGTGGCTGGACTACTCCTCGTCGCTGATCGCGCATTATCAGCGTGGGGCCACCACAGGCTGGGAGCAAAATTTCATCACGGGTTACGCGGCTTCGCATCCCTGGGAGGACTGGGCAGAGACCTGGGCACACTACTTGCAGATCATGGACGGGCTGGAAACCTGCGAGAGCATGGGCATCCAGGTGAAACACCTCGCGCTGCCGCTTTTGATGCTGCCGGGAGAGGCGGGCACACTGCCCGCGATGCTCCCGCAGAACGGCATCGCCGATGGAGAGTTTCTAGCCTGGCTGCAACGCTGGATGTGTCTTTCCACCGTGCTGAATGAGATCTCCCACAGCATCGGCGAGGCACCGTTGTATCCATTCGTCATCTCTGTGCGCGTGGCGCAGAAGCTGCGGCTCGCGCATCATTACGCGCAGATTTGGGGAGCCGCGAGGGACTGAGCTTCAGCCCTCCCAGCTCACGCCATCCCAAGCGATCACACGTTCTAGCATATTCACGACTTCCTCGGTGAAGCATTGAAACAACACCTCGCCCTTCTCCGCCGTCGCGGAACGTGGATCACCGACATGACCAGGCTCGCTGCGGTCGGTCATGATCCAGCCGCGAGAGGCTGGCTCGAAAGCATTGCCAAAGGGCACGTCACTGGTTTTTGTGAGATCGCCGACGAGTTCGGGGCGCAGGCGCAGCACCATGCTGGTCTCCCATTCGCAGGCGTGGCCCATGACGCGTTGCTGGATCGAAGGATCACGCGTCCACGGCTCAGCGCCAAGATTCCAGTAGGTGGCGAAGAGCAGCAGCATGTCTTTGCGGTCGCGGTACTTCTGCCGCGTCTCAAAGACGGCCTGCTTGCCGGGAATGTCGTTGCCGCCATGGCCGTTGAGAAAAACGAGGCGCTTGAAGCCGTGGGCGATGAAGTTGTCCATCAGCCCGTTGAGTAGATCAAGATAGAGGCGCGGCTCCGCCGACAAAGTCCCCGCGAAATCCATGTGATGATGCGAATTCCCCAGCCAAGTGAGCGGTGCGATCAACACGCGCTCACCCAGCACCACCTCGGTGCGTCGAATCAGTTCGTTCGTCAGCATGCTGTCGGTAAAGACCGGCATGTGCCGCCCGTGCTGCTCCAGCGCGGCCACAGGGAAGATCACCGGCGTGTCGCGGCTCAGCGCATCCACCTCGTTCCACTTCAAATCGGCAAGTTGCATGGCGTTTAACGGATTTCCTCGACCTTGATCGTGTGTGTGACGGGCTGGATCTGCTTGCGCACGCTCGCGTCCATTTTGGCATGCTCGTCCGCAAACTTCTTTTTCAGCTTCGCCAGGGCTGCGGCCACTTTGGGTTCCTCGGCGGCTTCGGCGGAGACGACACGCATGTGGGTGACGAAGCTCTTGATCAGCGTCGTCTCGTAGGCCTGCTTCAGGCCGATGGCGTTGGTCAAACCAGCAAACGCGGCATCAAATGGCGTCTGGGTGAACTCGGCGGCCAGATTGACGCCCGCTTCGAGCTGCTCACGGCTGAATTCCTTGCTCTGTGCGCCCCAGGTGACCTTGACCTTCGCAGAACCGATGTTTTTCACCTGAAGCGTGAGACGGTTCAAATCCTGATTGAAGCTGGTGAAAGGCAGGATGCTGCGATTGCTGCCTGCGCTTTTGGGATCGGCATCGAAGCAGAAAGGCCACTTCGAACTCTCCAGCGTCACGCTGCCGCCTTGACCACTCTTAACCACATGACCACTGCTCGCAGCGCCTTGACCCTTCATATCCATCGTGATCGTGCCGATCTCGCCATCAAATCCCAGCGCCTTCAAAAACGCCTGCGCCATGAGGAGCTGACCGGCAGCCGAAGGGTGGAAGCCATCGCCGCCGAAGGGGCCGTAGCCTTTGCCAAGCGCGGCCTTCGACTTGGTGAGAGCGCTCATCATCGTGTCATGCACGTTCGCAAAGGGCTGTTTGTTCTCTTCCGCGAGCTTCTTCGCGATGTCGCGGAGCTGGGCGAGGTTTTCATTGTAGAGCTCCCCCTTGATGGTTGGG
>CAXNGR010000443.1:0-4497 GCA_964201265.1 Verrucomicrobiaceae bacterium | reverse complement strand
GTTTGAAGACGCACGCGAAGGTCTGCCTCGTCATGCGCCGTGAGTCCGGCCACATGACGCGCTACATGCACTTCGGCACCGGAAACTACAACGAGGCCACCTCGAAGCTTTACACCGACATCAGCCTGCTCACCTGCCGCGCCGAGTTCGGCGCGGATGCCTCCGCCTTCTTCAACACCGTCCCCGGCCGCTCCCGCTTCGTGCATTTCAACAAGCTCAGCATGGCCCCCTACGGCCTGCGCGAGCGCCTCGTCTCCATGATCCGCAGCGAGACCGAACGCGCCCGTCAGGGCGAGTCCGCCGAGATCATGCTCAAGATGAACGCGCTCGAAGACCGCCAGATGATTGAGGCGCTCTACGAGGCCTCCCAGGCCGGTGTGAAAGTCCGCCTCAACGTGCGCGGCATCTGCTGCCTGCGGCCCGGCATCAAGGGCATGAGCGAGAACATCAGCGTCGTCAGCATCATCGACCGCTACCTGGAGCACGCGCGCATCTTCTGGTTCCGCCAGGGCGGCAAGCCGGTCGTCTTCATTGCCAGCGCCGACTTCATGAACCGCAATCTCTCGAAGCGCGTGGAGCTGCTGACACCCGTCGAAGACAAAGAAGCCCGCAAACGCCTCCATCACATCCTGGAAACCCACTTCGCCGACACCGCCCGCGGACGCACCCTCAAAGCCGACGGCACCTGGCACCTCCCCCACGTCACCGCCGCCAAGTCTCGCCGCTCCCAGGAGCAGTTCGCCAAAGAAATGATCAAGCGCGCACGGCAGGCGAATGAGTCACCGGACGTGCTCGTGCCGCACACGCCGAAGTGATGCCTCTAATTGCTCGACATCGGCGAGACATAATCGAGCGCGATGGAGAGAAAGAAGTTCGAGATCAGGATGGTCAGCGATGAGAACACCACGGCCCGTGTGGTGCCACGTCCGACGCCGACCGCGCCGTTCTCGGCGATGAGTCCCTGATGGCAACTGACCAGCGTGATGATGATGCCGAACGCCAGCCCCTTGAACATGCCGATGCCCACATCCAGCGCCTCGGTGTGATCCACCGTGTGCTGCCAGAACCAGGCGTGAGGAACATCAAACCCATGCACGATGAGCGCATAAGCCGCCATCAGCCCAAACGCGATGCATTCAGCCACCAGCAGCGGCATGGAGAGGATCATCGCCAAAAATCGCGGCAGCACGAGGTAATCCACCGGATGCACGCCCATGACGCGCAGCGCGTCGATCTGCTCCGTCACCTTCATCGTGCCGATGTCCGCCGCCATCGCCGCGCCGACGCGTCCTGACACCATCAATCCCGTCAGCACCGGAGCAAGCTCGCGGCACAACGCCACCGAGACAATCGCCCCCACGCTTGATTCCAGGCCGTAGGTCTTGAATTTCGCGTACGATTGAAAGGCAAACACCGCGCCAGTGAAGGCTCCAGTCACCACCACGACCAACTGCGAGCCATAACCAATCATCGCCATCTGCCTTGCCACCAGCCTCAGCCGCCAAACCCCACTGCGCAGACCAACGCCCACCTGCCCGGCTAGGTCGGCGATCTGTCCCAACGAGGAAAGCATCCCCAGAAATAAGCCGCCCACCCAGGTCGGCCAGTTCGTGCTTTGCATCTGCATCACGACACCTGTGCCGAGTCTGTCAGTCGCGTGAAGAGGGCATGCGGTGTCAAAATCGTCACGTCCCCATCACGATGGGAAACGTGAGCAGCCCCCCCTGCTTTTGCGCCTTCGAGGGCGCTGACGTAGAACGAGTTTTCAACTCGTTCTCCGGGCTGAACGGGTTGAAAACCCGTTCTACGAAACGTCACCGCTTCCATCAGCGCCCACTCTTGCTCGTTAGCTCCTCGCGATACTGCCGTGAGTTCTCGTGCGAACAACTGGCCCTAAAAATCAAAGGCCAAATGCGGTGTCCATCTGCGCGGCCACGCCTTTGAGATAATCGAGATCACCACTCGCCACCTCGGCGGCCAGCCACCCGTGGAAATTGATTTCGATCAAAGCTTTGCGCACGTCGGCGTAGTCGATGTCCCCCTCGCCGATGGGCGTGAACTTGTTTTGCGCACGGGAGAAGCCCTTCACGTCGAGCTTGAGTACGCGATGGCCGAGCTGCCTGATCCACCCGCCCATGCTGCCGTATTTCCAGTGGTTGCCGATGTCGAACTGCATGCCCACCCACGGCGAGCGGAATTCATCGACGTATTTCACGAACTTGTCGGCCGTCTGGTCACTGCCGCCGTCGTGATTGTAGCAAAACTGGTTCCAGACGTTCTCAATCACGATCTGCACGCCCAACTCCGCCGCCAGCGGCACCGCTTTGGCGATGTTTTCCACCGAGCGCGACCAGATCTCGTTCTCCGGGCCGTCCTCTCCCTTGCCCACGACGAGCAGCACGCTGTGGCCGCCGACCTCGCGCGTCTCACGCAGCGCCTGCTTCAAATTTTCGAGCGCCTTCGCCCGCGTGGCCGCGTCCGCGCTGGTATGACGCACGCTCCAGTGCTCGCCGCACACACTGCCATCCACCGGCAGGCCGGACTCGGCGATGGCCTTCTTTGTTTCCGCCACATCGTTGCCCGGAAAGCCCATCTCCACGCCCATGAATCCCGCCTCCTTGGCGATCTTGAATTTTTCCACGAGACCACCGCTGCTTTTGATCATCCCAATCTTGAGCGTCTTGTAAATGCGGCCCGCCAGCGCATCCGGGACGGCTGGCGCAGCAACCGCACGCTGCATGCCCGGCAGCAGGGCACCGGCAGTGACAAGCGAGGCGTGACGAAGAATCTGACGGCGGCTGAAAGGGTGGGATGAATTCATGGCGGAAAACCAAACGTCACTTCCGGCTCAATCCATTCAGCGACTCCACCTGAACCACCACCGCCTCGTCACAGCATTTCAAAGCCTCCCGCAGCTTCGCCTCATCTCCGTCCGATTCTTTGATCAAACGCTGCGCGATGCCAAACGCCGACTCAAACCGCCCGTCGCCATCCGCATCCACCCACACCGGGTTCGTCGAGCCAATCACGCGGGACACAAAGGCTTTGCTGGTCGGCTGATACGGGCGCGGAATCTCCCAGAACGGCTCCGTCACCCCTGGCCCCGTTGCGATCACCACCAGATGCACGTCATGCACCGGTTTCGCGATCTTCCACATCACGCGCGTCTTTTCACCTGCTCGATGATCATCCTCGATCTTCTGTTCACGGATCATGATCCCGTTCGCATACAGCTCCACGCGGTCCGCCTGCGCCCATGCCGGTCCAAACACTATCGCCTCCACTTCCAGGCTCTCACCGATCCCCGTGACCAGATCACCCACGCCAAATTTTCCATTTACCTTCACCTGCGCCAGCAGACCCAGGCTCACCAGCAATCGACCCTCCTGATAGCTGCGCCACACTTCATCCAGATCGAGCTTTGCCGGATGAGCATCCTTCGCCGCCACATAAGTGCGGCCCTGGCCGAGAATGAAGCGGTTTACATCATGCGTGTCGCTGGATGCAACCGCCGCGATGCGATGCCCGCGATTGAGGAGCGCAAACCAGTCCCGATACAGCTGGTGAATGTCCGACTGCATCGCCCCGGACGTGATCACCTCCATCGCATCAATGTCGAGCGCGTCCGCGTGGCGATGTTTGCCCGTCTTCGGATTGAACTGCACCCCGCCCAGCGGCACAAAGCCGCTATGCAGGTCACGCGGATGATTCAGCGTGATCACCTTCACGCCCGGCGTCGCGCGAATCTCCGGCAGCAGTTTCGCCCAGTCTTCCTGCTGATGATTCACCACCTGCGCCCCCGCTTGGATCGGGAAGGCATTGAAGTGCCCGTGCTTCGTCGTCACCTCGTTGCCGATCACCGACGTGAATCGGTCCGCCACGCCCATGCTCGCCGCGCTGGGCGCGTAATCCGTGTGATGATTGTGATCCGTCGCCACCGCCAGCTCGATTCCCTCGCCCGCGATCGTCAGCATGCGCTCCTCGATCTTCGCATCGCCATGACCGCTGTGCGTCAGTGTGTGGATGTGACTGTCCACTGCGATCCAGCCCACCGTCGGCACCTCACGCCGCAGTTTCAGCGCCACCGGCTTCACCTCACCCGCGCTCAATGAAACAGCCGCCTTCTCGACACTCCACTCCATCCCACGCCCCGCATGCAGCACATACTCGCCCGGCGGCAGCGAAAGCGTCGTCTTCCCATTCCGCGTGTAAACCACACCGATCCGCACCGCCACATCACTCGCAGGTTCAGCGCGCAGCGGCTGCAAAGTGCCGTCTGTTCGAGTCAGCGTGAGTCGGCACGGCAAACCCTCGTTTTTCTTATCATCCGTCACCGTCACGTCGATCTGCGCACCGCTCGTCACTTCCTTCATCGACTTCGCCGCGATGAAAACCGGCCCCACCTCGATGTCATCCAGGTTGGTCGGCGGCTCCATTGTCAAAACGTTCTCTCCATCGCGCAAAGCACCCGCTGGGATTGTCAGCAGGCTCTCCAGC
>CAXNGR010000442.1:0-4500 GCA_964201265.1 Verrucomicrobiaceae bacterium | reverse complement strand
ACGCTGTGTGGATTCAGGCCATGCCAGCCGGCGAGGTCTTTGCCATTGAAGATGGCTTTGAAGCCAGCGGGAGGGACCGGCTCTTTGGAGCAGGAGGCAAACAGCACAGCCAAGGCGAGTGAAGAAAACAGAAGCGTCGGTTTCATGGTTGAGAAGTCATTCGTGCGCCGCTGCTTCATTCTTTCGCGGAGTCTCCAGTCGTGCGCGGACCGCCGAGGCGCTGAGGTACATCTGCTGGCCAGGGATGTGGTTTGAGTGTTGACGTTGAGGCGCGGCGCGTGCCAGCATGCCGATTCATTCAATGGATTCCTCAAACCGCCCCTCCCGCGCCCGTCAGATGGTGCTGTTCTTTGCCGTCACGCTGGCGGTGATCACTTACATCGACCGGGTGTGCATCTCGCAGGCCGCGCCGATGATGCAGGAGGAGCTGGGGCTGACGAAGACGCAGATGGGCTATGCTTTTGCGGCGTTTGGCTGGGCTTATGCGCTGTTTGAAATCCCCGGTGGATGGCTGGGGGATCGCATCGGGCCGCGCAAAGTCCTGATGCGGGTGGTGACGATGTGGTCGCTTTTTACTGTCGCCACCGGCTGGGCGTGGAACTTGGTTTCGCTGGTGATTTCGCGGTTTCTATTCGGCGTGGGAGAGGCGGGTTGCTTCCCAAATCTGACGAAGGCCTTCACGCTATGGTTTCCAGTGGCTGAGCGTGTCAAAGCGCAGGGCATTCTCTGGCTCAGCGCACGCTGGGGAGGGGCCTTCACGCCGTTGCTCGTTGGTTGGATGCTTGCGAGCGGCGTGGAAGGGAAGGTCGGTCTCGGACTGCATTACAAGTGGGTGTTTTTGATCTTCGGCCTGCTCGGTGTGGTGTGGGCGCTCTCGTTTTTCCGCTGGTTTCGCGATCACCCCAAGGATCACCCGTCGGTGAATGCCGCGGAGTTGGTTCACATTGGTGAAACGGAGCCTCCGGGCGATCACGTCATGCCGTGGGCGCGGTTGGTGGCCTCGCGCACGGTTTGGATGCTGTGGGGGCAGTATTTTTGCATGTCCTACGCCTGGTATTTCTATATCACTTGGTTCCCGACTTATCTGAAGGAGAAATTTATCACGCTGACGGACATGGAGCGCGCCTTGCTGGCCTGTGTGCCGCTGTTTTTTGGCGGCATTGGTTGCATCATCGCCGGGATGCTTTCCGCACGGTTGGACCGGATGTTTGGCAGCATCGCGCGGACGCGTCGCTGGCTCGGGGTGGTTGGGATGAGTGTTGCCGGCGTGATGCTGCTGATCTCGATGCAAACGGATGCGCCGCTCGCCTCGGTGCTGGCCATCGGGCTTGCGGCCTTGTGCAATGACTTGGCCATGCCCGGCGCGTGGGGTGCCTGCATGGACGTGGGCGGACGTCACGCCGGGGCGCTTTCCGGCAGCATGAACATGATGGGCAACGCCGGTGGCGCGATCGCCCCGATGGTGGTGCCGCTGGTGCTCGCCGCCACGGACAATGACTGGGGCATGAACATCACGCTGTTTGCCGTGGCATACTTCCTCGGCGCGGCGTGCTGGTTCTTCATCAATTCCGAAGAGCGGCTGCATGACTGAACCTGCGTACAGGAGTGTCCGCTCTCCCTTTGGCTGCCCTACCTCTTCTCCGTGTCAGTTTTGCCGCCGCCATGGAGCTTTTTGAGGGCTTCTTCAATGCGCTTGCGCGCCTTCGGCTCGGGCGTGTTCAGAGCGTTGGCACGTTCGAGGTAGTCGAGGGCCTTGGACTTGTCTCCGAGCGCTTGATGGGTGAGGCCGATGTGTTCAAGGATTTCGGCGTCTTCGGGGGCGATGGGCACCAGCAGCGCCTCGGCGCGCTGCAATTCCTTCAAAGCGGTGGGGTAGTTGCCCTTTTTGTAATGAAACCAGCCGAGGCTGTCGATGTAGGCGGGTGTTTCAGGGAGGAGTTCGTTGGCCTTGGTGATGAGCTGGCCTGCCTTGTCGAGCTTGGTGTTCTGCTCCAGCCACATGTAGCCGAGGAAGTTCATCGTGTTGGCGGCGGCCTTCGGTTCCTCACGCGGGGTGAGGGTGATGGACTTCTCCAGCATGCGGGAGGAGTCTTCAAAACGCGCCATGCGCTCCAGAGTGATGCCGTATTGATAGTAAAAGAGATAATCGAGCAACTCTGCCTGCGTGGAAGCCGCGTGCTTTTCTGCTTCGGCAAAGTGTTTCACGGAGGACGCCCAGTCCTCGCGTGAGCGGTGCCCGATGGCGAGTTGGTAATGCACCAGAGGGTGATCCGGGAACAAGCGCACGCTGCGCTGACCGAGGCGCACCATGCTTTCAAACTGCTGCGTCTGGTAGAGCTGCCAGCCGAGTTTCACGTAGTCGCCGATCTCACCGCCGCCGTTCTGGATCGCCGCCTCAAGCTGCGGGATGGCTTTTTCAGGCTGCTTGAGCTTGTCATACTCGATGGCGAGCAAGCGGCGCTGCTCCGCATCTTCCGGCGCTTGTTTGACGATGGCTTCGAGCGTGGCGAGCGCCTTGTCCTTCTGCTCGACTGCGCCGTAGAGGCGATAAAGGAGCTTGCGGGCCTCCAGGCTGCCGTGCTCGGCGGTCAGCTTTTCGCAGAGCTGGCGGGCGCGGTCCAGATCGTTCGTGAGTACGCAGTGCTGGGCGACTTCGAGCGTGACCCGCTCGGCATCGCGCTTGGTGACGTGCTTCAGGGCGTTTTCAAAGAACGGAGCGACGCGCTGGCGATACTCCATCTGAAACTCCGCCTGACCGAGCGGCCAGACACGCCCGGCGGTGCGTCCGGTGGCCAGCCAGAACTGCGGATCACGACTGGGCTGCCGTGCGGCTTGATTCAAGACCTCCACGGCTTTCTCACGCTCGTTGAGCGTGAGGTAAAGCAGCGCCGCGCCCTCGTAAACCTCGGCATGTGAGGGAAAACGCTGCAATGCCTCGGTCACGGCCTGGACAGGGCGCTCGTCCTTCTCAAACAGATCCTCCGGCGGGTAGGTGCTGCAAAAACGCGCCAGATTGAGCAGCGGCGAGGGTGAGTTCGGACTGGCTCGCACGGCATCCTCGAGAATTTTCAGCGCGGCAGGACGACCCTGAAACTGGAGCGCGATGCTGGCGGTGTGCCCAGCCAGTTCCGCGTTGGTGGGATCTGCTTTAAAGACGGCCAGGTAATGCTCGAGCGCTTGGCGCAGCTTTCCAGACGCTTCAAATTGAAGCGCGGTGCTGTAGTGGGCCAGGACATCGGCGTTTACCTCGCCGCCGGGCAAAAGCCGGAGGTCAGAGTGGTCAGACGCCTTGACGCCAAGTGACAAATCCGCCGGCACGTCCGCCTGGAGAGACAAACCCACGCCGGACAGCGCAGCCATGCAGGCCACGAGATGGCAACACTGCATGGCGCAACGTCCGGCGCGTCGATACCATCGATTCGCCCTGCGGAGACAAGCCATGCCAGGAGGCTAGCGGTTACGACTTGTAGCGCAAACGCTTCTTGTGACGGTTCGCGCGCATGCGCTTCTTGCGCTTGTGCTTGTTGATCTTCGTTTTTCTCCGCTTTTTGAGCGATCCCATGTTCGTGTTCTCCTGTGTGTTGGCTTGGTCTAGTGGACGACTTTATTTAACGGGTATTCCACGATGCCCTCGGCACCCAGCGACTTGAGCCGCGGGATGATGTTGCGCACGGTGGCCTCGTCAATGACCGTTTCCACGGCCACCCATTCCGGGCTGGCGAGGTGCGAGACCGTCGGCGAGCGCTGCGAAGGCAGGCAGGCGACGACCTCTTCGAGCTTTGCGGTGGGCACGTTCATCTTGAGGCCCACCTTGTGACGGGCCTCCAGCGCACCTTTCAGCAGCAGCACGAGAGTCTCCATTTTCTGCCGCTTCCATTCATCACGGGCGGCAGGTTTGCTGGAGACAAATTGGGGGTAGCTTTCCATCAGCGTGTCCACGATGCGCAGCTTGTTCGCGCGCAGGGACGAGCCGGTTTCCGTGATGTCCACGATGGCATCGACCATCTCCGGCACTTTCACTTCGGTGGCACCCCAGCTAAATTCCACCTCGGCTTCCACACCGTGCTTCGCGAGGTACTTCTTGGTCATCTCGACCGCCTCGGTGGCGATGCGCTTGCCCTGCAAGTCTTTCACGCTCTGCACGGGCGAGTCGTTTGGCACCACCAGCACCCAGCGCGTGGGCCAGGAGGTCGCCTTGCTGTAGCGCAGGTCGGTGATGACCTCGACATCCGCGCCGTTTTCCACGATCCAGTCACGGCCGGTGATGCCGCAATCCAGGAAGCCATGATCCACATAACGTCCGATCTCCTGCGCTCGCAGCAATCGGAGTTCCAGTTCCGCGTCGTCCACTGCAGGACGGTAGGATCGGGATGAAACGACGATGTTGAACCCCGCACGCTTGAACAATTCGAGCGTTGGCTCCTGCAGGCTGCCTTTGGGCAGTCCAAGGCGGAGAATATTCTTGGGTTCGGGCATGGTCGGGGGAAGGGGGCGCGAATC
>CAXNGR010000441.1:0-4524 GCA_964201265.1 Verrucomicrobiaceae bacterium | reverse complement strand
GGACAGCACGCCGGTGGCACGCAAATCGAAGGCGGTTTCGTCGTCTCCATTCCGCTGCCTCTTTGGAACAAGAACAAAGGCAACATCGCCGCCGAGGAAGCCCGCACCCAGCAAGCGGAAGCGCTCTTACTGGCCACACTGCGTGATTTGGAGCGTGATCTTGCCGTGGCGCGTTCGGCTTACCTCTCGGAACTCGACGCGCTCTCCCGCTGGCGTCCTGAAAGCGAAAAACAGTTCAGCGATGCCGCCGCCGAGGCAGATCGCCACTACCGCCTCGGTGCCGTGCCTGCCGCGACTTATGTCGAAATGCAGCGCGGTTATCTCGACGCCATGGATTCGCTCATCGAGTCCCGCCGCAATGCCTGGAAGCACCGCATGGAGATCGAGCGCCTCACCGGCACCGCTCTCACCGGCGAGTCCGTCACACCCAGAATCACCAACCGCTGAGCCATGATCAACGCCATCCTCGACTTCTCGCTCAGGAACCGCTTCCTGGTCATCATTGGCTCGCTGCTGCTGCTCGCAGCCGGTGTTTTCTCCGCCATGCACCTCCCGGTGGATGCGGTGCCGGACATCACCAACACGCAGGTGCAGATTAACACCGCCGTGCCCGGCCTCGCGCCGGAGGAGACGGAAAAACTCGTCACTTATCCGCTGGAACTTGCGCTCGCAGGCATCCAGGGCGTGGAGGAATTCCGCTCGCTCACGAAGTCCGGCCTCTCGCAGGTCACGCTCGTGTTTCGCGACGGCTTTGATCTGTTTCGCGCACGGCAGCTCGTGAGTGAACGTCTCGTGCAGGTCGATCTGCCCGCAGGACTCAGCCCGCAGATGTCTCCCATCAGCACCGGCCTCGGCGAGATCGTCTATTACACGCTCGACTACAAAAAGGACGCGCCGCAGCGGCAACAAACGCGTGAGCGCCAGCTCATGGACCGGCGCGAGGCGCACGACTACATCGTGAAGCCGTTTTTGCGCACGGTGCCCGGCGTGGCGGAGGTGAACAGCAGCGGCGGCTACGAACGCCAGCTCGTCATCCTGCCCAAACCGGAGTCGCTGGTGAACGCGGGCATGACCTTTGGTGAACTGGCCGAGATCATTGGCCAAAACGTCGATAATGCCGGCGGTGGCGTCATCGAGCGCGGCAATGACCGCGTGCTGATCCGTGGCGTGAGCAAAGTCACGAGCGCGGAGGACATTGCGAATCTTCCCGTCAAATTCGCGGCAGGCATCGAGCCGCTGCGCGTGAAGGATCTCGCGGAAGTCGGCATCGGCAGCAACGTGCGCACGGGTTGCGCGGTCGAAAACGGCGAGGAAGCCGTACTGGGCACCGTCATGATGCTCGTCGGTGAAAACAGCCGCATCATCAGCAAGCGCGTCGAAGAAAAACTCGGCGAGCTGCAAAAGAAGCTGCCCGCCAGCCTCGAAATCCGCATCCAGTATGCCCGCAGCGAGGTCGTGGATCGCACCATCGACACCGTGAAGCACAATCTCTTTGAAGGAGCCATCCTCGTCATCGTCGTGCTGCTCGTGCTGCTCGGAAACTGGCGCGCTGCGCTCATCGTGGCGCTCGCCATCCCGCTTTCATTCCTGTTTGCCCTCATCGGCATGACCTTCGGTGGCGTGTCGGGAAATCTGATGTCACTCGGTGCCGTGGACTTCGGCCTCATCATCGACGGCGCTGTCGTGATGGTCGAAAACATCGTCCGTGTGCTCGGCGAGAAACAGCACGAGTTGGGACGCAAACTCACCGCCAAAGAGCGCATGAACGCCGTGCATGAGGCCGGGCAGCAGGTCGGCAGCCCCATGTTCTTCGGCGTGCTCATCATCACGCTCGTCTATCTGCCGATTCTCGCACTCACCGGCATCGAGGGGAAAATGTTCCACCCGATGGCGATCACCGTCATGCTGGCGCTCGGCGGCGCTTTGATTCTCGCGCTCACTTTGATGCCCGCGCTCTGCTCCTTGCTCCTGCGCGGCAACATCAGTGAGAAAGACAACTTCCTCATGCGCTGGGCCAAGGCGGCCTACGCGCCGTCTTTGAGCATCGCCTGGAAGTCACGCTGGGGCGTGGTTGGTGGCGTCGCGGTGCTGCTCATCGGCACGGTGATGCTGTTCATGAGTTTGAAGCAGGAGTTCGTGCCCACGCTCAATGAAGGCTCGTGGACGGCCATGGTTTATCAACCCGCCAACACCAGCCTCAAGACCTCGCTGAACCGCTGCATCAAGACGCAGAAGTATCTCATCGAAAAAGTTCCCGAAGTGACCCGCACCTTCGCCCGCGTCGGCACCAGCGAGGTGGCGACTGATCCGATGTCTCCCGGCGAGTACGACCTCTACGTCTTCTACAAGCCGCAGTCCGAATGGCGTCGAGAAAACGGCAAACCGGTGACTCGCGATCGCCTGGCCGAGCTGGTGCGCGAAGAACTCGCCAAGGAGGTGCCGGAGCAGGATTACGACTTCGCGCAGCCGATCCAGATGCGTTTCAACGAAATGCTCGAAGGCTCCCGCGCCGACCTGGCCGTGCGCATCTTTGGCGATGACTACGACACGATGGAAAAGATCGCCGGACAGGTCAAAACGATCCTCGAAGGCATCGAAGGCACGGACAACGCCGAGTTTGAAAGCCAGGGCCGCGTGCCCGTGCTCGAAATCCGCGTGGACCGCGCCTCCATGCTCAAATTCAACGTCGAAGCCGCCGAGGTGAACGCCGCCATCACCACCGCGATGGCCGGGCACACCGCTGGCATGCTCATGGAGAACAATCGGCGGCGCGCCATCGTCGTGCGACTGCCCGAGAACCTGCGCAACAACCCCGAAGTCATGAAAGCACTGCCCGTGCGCACTCAGGACGGCGGTCTCATCACCTTGGGCCGCCTCGCCGACTTCGTGGAAGTGCCGCAGGTCGATGCGATTGGCCGTGAGGGCGGACATCGCCGTGTCGGCCTCAACGTCGATCTCGCCGGTGGCACCGATTCCGAAGCCTACGTCATCGCTGCCCGCGAAAAGATCGCCGCGAGCATCCAGATGCCCGAAGGCTACCGCGTCGATTTCGGCGGCCAGTTTGAGCATCTGCAAGAAGCCCGCGCACGGCTCATGATCGTCGTGCCGCTCGCGCTGGTGCTCATCTTTGTGCTCATCCACGCCACCTTCAAAAGCGTCACGCAGACGCTCATCATATACACTGGCATCCCGCTCGCCATTACCGGCGGCGTGCTTGCCCTGTGGATGCGCGATCTGCCCTTCAGCATCAGCGCCGCCATCGGCTTCATCGCGCTGTGTGGCGTGGCTGTGCTCAATGGCGTGGTGCTCATTAGCTGCTTCAACCAGCTCCGCAATGAAGGCCGCAATGCCGAACAGGCCGTGACAGAAGGCAGCCTTCAGCGTCTGCGCCCCGTTTTGATGACCGCCATGGTCGCCAGTCTCGGCTTCATCCCCATGGCCATCAGCGAAGGCGCTGGTGCCGAGGTGCAGCGCCCGCTCGCCACTGTCGTCATCGGCGGGATCGTCAGCAGCACCTTCCTCACGCTGTTCCTGCTGCCAGTGCTGTATCGCTGGCTCCTCGGAAAGCCCGCCCGCGCGCATGTGCGGCATGAAGAGCACGCGATGCTCGAACAAGTCGCCATCTGAGTCCTTTCCAACCCAAACCACGAACACTCATGAAAACACACACTCGTTTTTTTCTGCTGCTGGCCTTCGTCATCGCCATGTGGGCGCCCAGTGCGCACGCCAACCGCCCGATGGGCACCACCATGACCGGCGTTGTCCAAAAGGTCGATCACGCCAGCCGGCAGATCGTCTTGGCACAGGATGGCGGGCTCGTCCGAAGCTTCGTTTACTCGACGTGGGCCAAATTTTGGCATGAAGCACCCGATGCTTCTCCCTCCGCGCTCAAACCCGGCATGAAAGTCCGCGTGAACCTGCATCAGCCGCTCATCGGCCCGGATTTCGTCACTCAGATCTCCCTTGTCCCAAATCCACAACCATGAAAACAAACTCCATCGTTCATTCATCGGCATTCACCTGCCTGCTGCTCTGTGTCACTTGGTTTGCCCTGGTGGGTTCCAGTTACGCCGGAACCTGGGTGCCGTTGCGCGCGGACATGAAAGGCAGCCACACTCCGCACAGCGGCTCCGACAGCAAAGAAGTCCACCAGCGCTGGCTGGAGATCGAGCTGTCTGGAGTGGGACTCAAACAAAACTCTCAGATCCGGCTGGAATGGGTCCTATACGCCGATGATCTGGACGAAGACAAGGTTGTGGAGCAGGCCAAGGGCACTGAGATCGTGGAGCTGGCTGTCGGCAAAACCGCCACGGTCAAAACCAAGGAAACCGTTTTTGAATACGTCCGGCAGCACTCCGAACGGCAGGGAAGCGGTAGAAAGGCACGTTTCAAGCTCCTTAAAGCCAGCGGCCATCGTTATCATGGCTGGGCGGTGCGTGCCTTCTCTGCCGATGCTCTGGTCGGGGAGGCCTTCAGCGGTGGAAGCCTCCGAAACATCGACCCCTTAAGGCCCCTGTCCTCAGA
>CAXNGR010000440.1:0-4540 GCA_964201265.1 Verrucomicrobiaceae bacterium | reverse complement strand
ATCGAACCGCCGACACTAGGATCTTCAATCCCATGCTCTACCAACTGAGCTACCGAGCCTCTGACTTCGAGGGCCGCTATTGGAGCATGGTTCAATCCTGGCGCAACGGGTTTTTTGCCTTGGCCCAAGATTGATTTCAGATGCTCATTTTCCCTTCGCTGACAACGCGATCAGCGTCCACCCGGCCATCAGGCTCAGGCCGCCCAGCGGGGTGATGGCTCCGAGCCATTTCACGCCCGTGTAGGCGAGCACATAGAGCGAGCCGCTGAAGATCAGCACGCCGAGCAGGATCATACGCCAGGCCCAGACCATGGTTCGTTTGTTGCTGGCGAAGAGGGTGAGCAGCAGCAGCACGACGGCGTGCGGCAGGTGGTATTGCAGCGCGGTTTCCCAATGCTCCAGCTCGCCAGCGGCCTTGAGTTTCTCATGCACCGGTCCATGGGCACCGGAGGCACCGAGGGAGATGGAGAGAAAGCCCAGCAGGGCGGAGACACGGAGGCGCAGGGGATCGGGGGACATGGTGGCTGGATGTGTGTTGGAGGAAGGACGAATGACTAAAAGGCACCTCTGGATAGGGGGTGCATTTTTGCAAGCGGCTCCAGGAACCAAAAAACAGCGATCTTGTGCGCCTTTCTCCTTGTGAGATGATGCACGAGCCACGCTTCAGCGGGCTTTTGACTGGGGTCTCAGGCTCGTTTTGCCCTCTTTTTCACGTTTGATGGCGCTCTGCCCGTCTCAACGGGCCAGGCTGGCATAGCGGTACATGTTGTAAACCAGGTTGCTCAGTGGTTGTGCTGTGTGGCTCGTTTCAACCCAATGCTACGACACCAATCGGCCCCCATCTGCGCCATCTTCGCGAAGATGTGCTCCACCCTCACTCGCATCCGGCTGATCGTGTGGTTGGTCTGCTGCTCTGCTTTGCTCAACGGGTGGCCGCGCGTGGCTTTGCGCATGAGGAACTCCTGGGCGTTGAGCTTGATGAGATGTACTTCGTGCTCCGCGCTGTGATAGGCTGAGTCGGCGAGCACGGCTTGGTCTTTCTCATCGAGGAGTTCTTCAAACACTTGGCTGTCATGCACATGCGCCGGGGTGGTGATGGGTTTGATGATGAGCTTGGTTTTCAAATCGGCTTTCACATGGTTCTTCCAGCCGTAGTGGGCTTCGCTGTTCTTTTTCGTCCAGCGAGCTTCACTGTCTTTCTGCCGACCCACGGCAGGGGTTGGTGTCGAACTCCTCGGGCCGCCCGCCCTCTTTGATGCGCTGGTTTTGCTCGCGGCTGTTTCGCTGGTGCGGGGCTTCAGTGAAGCTGGCGTCGATGATGCTGCCTTCACGGGCGATGTAGCCTCGGGCTTCGAGCTGGAGGTTGAAGGCTTCGAAGAGTTTGCGGCTGCCTTCGCGTCCACTCTCTTCGAGGCGTTGCTTGAAGTCCCAGATCGTTTTGGCATCGGGGATCAAATCGCCGATGCGCAGGCCGAGGAAGCTTTTGAAGCTCGTGCGGTCAAAGATTTGCTCCTCAGTGGTGTCGTCGCTGAGCCCGTGGAACTTTTGCAGCACGAGCACCTTGAGCATGAGCACGGGGGCGAAGGGTGGCTTGCCGCCTTTGCTCCAGTCTCGGATGACATAGCCGGTGAGTTGACTCCGTCGCCGCCCCCCCCCGGCTCCTTCGCCCTTCGGGCTGCCTGTCGGCAGTCTAGCTTAGCCCCTCCAGGAGCTTCGGTTCTTCGAGCAGCGTGAGGAAGCTCTCCCAAGGGATAAGCTCGCGCAGCTTGAGGATGCTCGTGGTCTTGGCGGCGACGGCTTGCTCGTGTTCGATGGCGCTGAAAAGCCCTCCTCCTCGCTGGGTCGTGCGGTAGTGTTTCATGCCCTTCAATTTTTGTGGTAAGCACTCACGTGATGCCTCATTGAAGTAGGACACCGAGGAGGATTTCAGGAAGCGGCTCGATGCCTCACGATGGGGGACACCGTGATGGAGTTCGCTTTGGGGGTTCTTGGAGAGGTTGGCAAGGCTTGTTTTCGCGTCGGACTCCGCACGGGGGTGGGGCGCTCTCGGATTCAGTCTCCATGTCCTCGTCCTGCTCGGCTTGGAGCACGGCTCGCTGCGCGTAGAGCGCCCGTAGTTTGGCTTCGATGCTCGCTCTCATGCTGATGGGGTCGTGGCTGTTGAGCATGGTTTGCAGCTTCTGTCGCTGCTCTTGGCTGAGATCTTCGCGGGCCAACAGCCTTGCGCAGGGCGTGCTGGCTTTCTTTTCGTGGTATCGCTTCACTTTGCCGTCGGGTTGCCGCTCTTTTCGCAGGAGCCGAGGTTGTGCGGCGTAGAGGTTGTTCCACAGACTCCACTGGCTCAGCGCTTCGTTGAGCGGCTCCACGAGTTCGTAATGCTCGAAGCGGTCGTCTCCCAGCAGCAGGCGCACGTGGGTGTAGTTCTTTTGTTCGATGTGGGCGTTGTCGTTCTTCCGGTAAGGGCGCGAGCGGCTGAGTTCGATCTTGGGCTCTTGGGCTTTGAAGTGGGTGATGAAGTGCGCGTTTAAGAACTCGGTGCCGTTGTCGAAGTCGAGCTTGGTGATGGCGAAGGGCAGCGCCGCCTGGATTTCTCTGAGGCGTTCGCGCGTGGCGTGTGCGCCCCGGTTCCACACAGCGCGCACTTCGGTCCAGCCGCTGTGGATGTCGGTGGCGTCCAGCGCCCAGACGATGGCTCCCGAGAGGCTGCCGCCGCACAGTGCGACGGAGTCTATCTCAAGGGCTCCTGGCGCGGTCTCGACCCAGGGTTCGCAGCGCACGGCCACCTCCCGCTGCATGGTGGCCAGGGCACTGCTGGCGATGCGGCGCTTGCGTCCGGCGATGCGGTAAGGGGCCAGTTCGCGGTCGATTTGAGCGGCGCTGATCTGCTCAATGCGCTCGCGTTGGGCTTGGCTCAGGGCGCGGTGATGCTTCTGCCACGATCCGAGCCAGAGCTTGAGCATGTCGCCAGCCAGGCGCTTGCCGCAGGGCTGCCCGGCGGCCAACCAGAGGCTCTTGAGCACTTGCAGGTCGCTTTTGCTGTAGCGGCTGCTGGCACCTCGGGGCGCTCCGCTGGGGCCTCGCCGTCGCTGTCCACGCAGGACTTTGTTGGCGTATTTGCGTTCCAACCCGGTGGTCTGGCAATACTTATCCAGCAGCTTCGCTCGGGCGGGTTTTCCGGTGTGGCGGGCGTAGCGCCCCCGCATCACGCGGGTGTAGTCTTCGAGGCTTTCTTTCATCATTCGTGGCTCCATCGGCCACGGTGTCCTCTTTTATGAGGCATCGACTCTACCCTGCTACCCCGGTCTCTCCCCTCTCGGTGTCCTTTTCTATGAGGCACTGCGCTCACTAGGTCCGGGCAACGACGATCATTGACCAGAAGCTGTTTGCTTCTATTCTTCGTCCCCCCCATGAGCAACGCCACCGCCATCACCCCCACCCGCGAAAAAGATTTCCCCGAATGGTACCAGCAAGTCGTTCGTGCTGCCGACATGGCGGAGAACTCAGAAGTGCGCGGCTGCATGGTGATCAAACCCTGGGGCTATGGCCTGTGGGAAAATATCCAGCGGCAGCTTGATGCGAAGTTCAAGGCCACCGGGCATGTGAACGCCTATTTCCCACTGCTTATCCCGCTCAGTTATCTGGAAAAGGAGGCGCAGCATGCCGAAGGCTTTGCCACGGAGTGCGCGGTGGTCACGCATCATCGCCTGGAGGCGCAGAAGCAGCCGGACGGCACGACAAAGATGATTCCGACCGGCGAACTGGCCGAGCCTTTTGTCATTCGTCCGACTTCGGAGACGATCATCGGTGCCGCCTTCGCTCGCTGGGTGGAAAGCTATCGAGATCTCCCGTTGCTGATCAACCAGTGGTGCAACGTCATGCGCTGGGAGATGCGCCCGCGTCTGTTTCTGCGCACCGCCGAATTCCTCTGGCAGGAAGGTCACACGGCCCACGAAACAGCCGAGGAGGCCATCGCGGAGACGCGCATCATGCACAAGGTGTACGAAGAGTTCTTGCGCGATCACTTGGCCATCCCGGTGATCCCAGGCGAGAAAACCGAGCGCGAGCGCTTCCCTGGCGCGGTGCAGACTTTCACCGTGGAAGCGATGGTGCAGGACAAAAAAGCCATTCAGGCGGGCACATCGCATTACCTCGGCCAAAACTTCGCCAAAGCCGCGAACATCCAGTTTCTTGGACGCGACAACACGCGCCAGCTCGCGCACACCACGAGTTGGGGCGTTAGCACACGTCTCATCGGCACGCTGATAATGGCGCATGGCGATGATGACGGCGTGATCATCCCACCACGCGTCGCGCCGAATCAGATCGTCATTTTGCCCGTTACGCCGAAGCCAGAGACCCGCCAGGAGGTCATTGATGCCTGCGAGGCACTTGCGCAGACGCTGCGCACCCAAACCTTTGGCGGCGAGCCGCTGCGCGTGCATGTGGACAAGCGCGACCTGCAAGGCGGCGCGAAGAACTGGGAATGGATCAAGAAAGGCGTGCCGATGCGCCTCGAAATGGGACCGCGTGACATCACCAG
>CAXNGR010000439.1:0-4555 GCA_964201265.1 Verrucomicrobiaceae bacterium | reverse complement strand
GGCGAAGGCGGGATGCCGATCTGCTTCAGGTTCGCAAACACATGCTGGTCGATGAAGTTCTTCACCGGCGGCACCACATCCACTGGTGCGCCAAGAGGCACGGAGACGCTGCACACGCTGACTTTGCCGCCGAAGCGCACCATCACGGCCACGTTGCCGGGCAGGTCCAGTGTCTGCACGAGGCCGCTGTCGGTCGCGGAGGCCATGGCGGTGTCGTTGGCCTCAAAGAGGGCGAGCTTCGTCACATCGCGGCTGCTACCGTCGGAGTAGCGGGCGCTGACTTTGAGCTGCTGCGCGGTTTTCGGCTTCAAGGTGATACGCGCAGGCTCGACGGCGATCTCGGTGAGCTTCGGCTCATTCTTTTGCTCATACGGCATGCCCTCGGCGATCCAGCGCACGAGTGTCTGGAAATGCTCCGAGCCGGGCTCGATCTTCTTCCCGCCCGTGTGCGGCACGATGGCGGCGCCTTTCGTGATGAGCAGGCTTTCCTCCGGCGCAGGTGGGAAGACGCGACGGCCTTTCCCCTGCTTCACGATGGCCTCATAATCCTCCTCCGGCTCGAAACCGAGCACGCTGAGACGAAAGCCGCGCTGGCCGGTGATGGCCTTGGCATGGCACGCGCCCGCGTTGCAGCCTGTCTTCGTCAAAATGGGCTGGATGTCCCGCACAAAGCTCAAAGGCTCCGCGGCGAGGCTTGTCGTGGCGATGCAGATATAGAGGAGGGCTTTCCGAAGCATGATGCAAACCTACGGATTCAAAACCGTGTTTTAAGCAGCCTAATCAGCCTTTCCGCAGCGCCCCGAAGACTTGTGTCATCACATCCTTGAGCAGGCTGCTGTCATTGGAGTGGCAGATGAAGCGTGCACCTTGCTTGATGGCACGGAGCTGCTGCTCGGTTTTGCCGAACCAGCTTCCCGCCGGGATGTGGCGCTTGTCGGCGGTGTCGATGACCTTTTGCACAGCAGCGATGAAGTCCGGGTGGTCGTATTCGTTCGGGATGCCCATGTTCGTCGTCAGATCGTTCGGACCGATGAACAGGGCGCTCACGCCAGGGATGGAGCAGATGGCGTCGAGATTGTTTAAAGCGCGCACAGACTCGATCATCGGCACGAACAGCGTGTCAGCGCACTTTTGCTCAATGTAGTCACGAGTCTTGTCGCTGGGCCATTGGCCTTCTTTGATCACGCGCTCCAGCGCCTCGCCTTTGAGCGGACGATACACCGCAGCGGCGGCAGCGAGACGTTTGATCAGTTCCACGTCCTCCGCGTAAGGGATGACCACGCCGTCGAAGGAATCGCACACCTTTGCCACGTCGTCGGCATCGCGGCTGTGCGTGCGGGCGAGACAGGCGATGCCCTTGGCGGCGAGCGCGTAGCGCAGCGGCATGAAGTCTGCGATGTCGAGCGCGTTGTGCTCGGCGGTGATGATCACGAAATCAATGCTGCCCTCCGGAATGAAATCGACAATGGCAGGCACCACGGCATGCTGAATGAGTGTGCCGAAGACCGTTTGGCCTTTCATCATCTTCTCTTTGAGGATCGCGGCGGGCTTGGGTGTGCTCATGGCTTCTGATTGGCTGTTGGGGAGAGAAAATCTTTCGGTGTTACCTCATGCACCGCCTTCATGATTCGCTCCTCCACGTCAGGCGCAAATTTCGTGGGCCGGTCATAATAAACCATCGCGCCAGCGCCTTCATAACCGCCCTCGTCCAAAACGCGGCGCGAGGGGACATAACACGGCACATCATTTGAGTAACCGTTCACCCACATGAGTGAGCGTTCAAACTCGCGCTTGATGCGCAGGGAGTAATCCACGGTGATCTCGCCAGGCAGGAAGACCATCGCCATGTCATTCCCGAAGGCCCACGTCTGCACGAGATAAGGCAGTTGTGTCGGAATTTTCTCCCCGCGATCAAGACGGGCGAGATTTTTGTTCGCGTGATAAGCGATGGCAGGTGTCTTGGATGTTGCCAGCGCCTGCCACTCCTCGTGTGTGGGCAGTGTGCCGAAGGCCAGGTCGATTTGCTTCGCGTTGCACCTCACCGGGCCATTTACTGGTTTCATCTCGCCCAGCATGAGCCGTTTGGCCTCCGCTCCGAGATCTTCGCCGTATTGTTTTACCAATTCCATCGTGCGGCGCGGATTAGGATTCTGATCTGCTCCGCAACCAATTGCCGTGAGCGCAATCGCGCCGGGAAATTCTCGTTGCAGGGATTCTTGTGCACATCCAGCCCAGTCGCCGTGGATTTCATCGATGCCGATGGTCGTGCAGTGGCAGGCGTAGCTCGTGAAAATCGCCCTCACTTTTCCATCCGCGCCTGTGGCACGCAGAACCGGCAGATCGTGATCCACGGGCTTCGTCGGAAAATTGCGTCGATTCGCCGCAAAACCGACTTTCCCGACGCTCCAGGCCAGTGTGGCCGGCTTTCGATCAGCGAGGGCCGCGAGTGCGACTTTTTCGATGTGGTCGGTCAGTTCACGCGTGTAGCGCTCGATGGCTGGCAGATGCTCCGCCGGGATGTCCATGCCAAACAAATTCGGCAGCACGCCTATCAACATCGGTGCGCAGTGCGTGTGGCTGGAGCAGATGGCGAATCGCTCGTTCACGACTTTCGTCTTCGCCGCGAGACGTTTCAGCACCTCGTCGCGCATCGCAGCAGGCACACCACAGTTATCTACGGTGACGAGCACTAGCGGACCTTCTTCATCACTGTCTATCGCCAGGGCCCTGGCAAAGATATGCTGGGAGACGCCCGTGTTTGGCAAACGACGACCGCCATAGCCGCTAAGGCGCACGGGGTACTCCGGTGTGATGTCCACCGAAGCCGCTCCGACCTGCCGGGTGTCCGCTGCGAGAAGGGCAAGCGGTGAGAGAAACAGTGAGAGAAGGATGAATTTCATGGGCTGTCATCACTACGCGATGCCAGCCGGGAGACTTGCCCGTCCATCGCGATGTCGGGAAGAAAGGAAAGCCCTATGCGCTCCATGCCGTAGTTCCTGAGCGCATGTTTACCTTCCCGAGCAGCATCTCCACCCACCACCGCCGCAGTTTTCTGAAGGCGGGGGCGCTGGGTGTTGGGTCGCTGACGCTGGCGGACCTGCTGCGTGCAGAATCAGCGGCTGGCGTTCGATCTTCGGCAAAGGCGGTGATCAACATCCATCTCGATGGTGGCCCGCCGCAGATGGATCTCATTGATCCGAAGCCAGACGCGCCGAGCGAGATTCGCGGCGAGTTCAAATCGCTGCCGACGAAGATTCCTGGGCTGCATTTGACCGAGTTGCTGCCGCGACTGGCGGCGAATGCCGACAAGTATGTCTTCCTGCGCTCGTTGGTCGGTGCGGCGGGTGCGCACAATGCCTTTCAGTGCCAGTCGGGCTATGAGGAAAAGGATCTCGCCTTCATCGGCGGACGCCCCGCGATGGGTTGCGTGGTGAGCAAGCTGCTGAGCACGTCGAAGGACTCCGCGCCTGCTTTTGTCGATCTCATGCAAGGTCGTCCGCTCGTGCGCAACAGCGCGAGGCCTGGATTCCTCGGCACCGCAGCTTCAGCGTTTCGCCCGGACATCTCGCATCTATTTGAGCGACAGTTAGAAGAGGGCATGAAGGCCGAACTGGCGCGTCGCGGTTCGGGTCACAATCAAAGTCTCGCGCTGACGAAAGGCCTGACCGTCGGGCGGCTCGAAGATCGGGTCTCGCTGCTACGCGATCTCGACACGATCCGCCGCGACATCGACACCAGCGGCTCCATGCACGCGCTGGATGAGTTCACGCAGCTTTCGCTCGGCATTCTCACCTCAGGCCGGTTCGCCGACGCGATGGACCTGAGCAAAGAAGATCCCAAGGTGCTCGAACGCTACACGCCGCGCATCATTCGCCCTGCGGACGCCTTTGGCTCGATGGAAAGCCCCAAGTGCGCGCAGAAATTTCTTCTCGCTCGCCGCTTGATCGAAGCTGGCGTGCGCTGCGTGAGCATCTCCATCAGCGATTTCGACACGCACTCGCGGAACTTCTCCGCCATGCGCTATCTCGGCCCGCTGATCGATCACGCGCTGCACACGCTGGTGACCGATCTCGACGAACGCGGCATGTTGCAGGACGTGATGATCATCGTCTGGGGCGAGTTTGGTCGCACGCCAAAGATCAATGACAAAGCCGGCCGCGATCACTGGCCGAAGGTGGCCATGGGCATCATGGCCGGTGGTCATCTCAAGACGGGCCAGGTCATCGGTGCCACGGACAAGCACGCCGCCGAGGCCACGGAGCGTCCGGTGCATTATCAGGACGTCATCGCCACGCTGTATCAGCATCTCGGCATCGACGCGCGAGGCACCACGCTGACCGATACCACCGGCAGACCGCAGTATCTCGTCGATCTCGGCCAGCCAATCGCCGAGCTCATTTAAAGTGGTCCGCACACTCCCCTGTGCGGCGAGCGTTCCTTGATTCCGCACAGAGGACTGTTTGGACCACCATTAGCCAATCGCCATGAAGCTCACCGCGCTCTTTCTTTGTCTCGCCTCCACCATCCACGCCGCCGAACTCCGTATCGGCTCCTC
>CAXNGR010000438.1:0-4557 GCA_964201265.1 Verrucomicrobiaceae bacterium | reverse complement strand
TGAGGAGTGCGGTAGTGTCCTCAGTGAGGGCCAACTCAGTAAGGTGACTGACGATAGCGGCCGTGTCCTGGGCAATCCCTGAGCGCTCAGGGAGGAGTGTGTGAAGAGCGGAGACGAGTAAAGTCTCCGCCTTGCCTATTTGCATGAGTTCCCTGAGCGGCCCCATCATCTGCCCAGCAAGCCTGCGCCCGATACCGGCGGCCTGTGGCATCCAAAACTCAGCGGTTGAGGTTAGGGGCAGAATCTCCCAGCGATTCTCGTGCTGCACCCAGCCGTTCCACAAAAACTTCGCACGCGTCCATGCGTAATCGTGAATCTGCTTCTCCATCTCCTCTAGCGGCCCAGAGTGGCAGGCACGGATGACTTCCTGGATCACCCGATGCACGGCGAGCATGCGCCGCTCTTCGGTTGGGCGCAGGAGGCGCAGGGCGATGAGACGGGTGATGGTTTCCGTCCACGCATCCAATTCGCCGATCTGGGGCGGGGCGATCAGCTCGGGGTGGTGTTGTCCGGCGATCTCACGAAGCCAAGGAAGCATGACGGCATCCGGCGCGCTGAGAGCAGCGAGAGCAAGGACAGTGCGTGCGGCAGGCGTGAGAGTATCAAGTGTTGGCCGAAGTGTGGCGGTGACCTCACCGATGCCATGGCGGACGGCTCCCTCAACGCTTCGTGCGGCATGGTCGTGATAGGCGAGGAGGTCGATACGCAACCGGGCGAGGTAGGCGCTGGGGGTGATCTGCGCATGATGCTGGCCGAGATAAATCGCTGCTGTCTCAATGGCGAGGGTGATGCCGCCCAATACCTCAATGATTGCCACGGCGGCATTCTCTTCCTCATCGTTGGCGAAACAACGCCCATCCAAGGAGTGATGGCTTCCAGCCATCACCTCGGGTCGCGTTGGCTGATATTGGCGAATAAGTTCCAGCGCATCGGCGGGGTCAAGCTGGTCGAGCGCAAGAAACTCACTACCGGAGGGCAGGCCCGGGAAGTCGCTTTTCGTGAGGCGGGTGGTGAAGAGGGCATGCAGCCAGTCGCCCTTCAATAAGGTGGAAGTCTGCGCGGCGGCGAGGAGCGCGGGCATATCGACATTATCGAGGATAATTAGGGTGTGGCCGAGCTTGCGGCACTCAGCGAGGAGCCTCATGGCCTGAGCGCGGGTGTTCTTTGCCTCGGGCTCGGTCCATGTGAGCTGGAGGGTTTCATTGATCTGTGTGAGGACGGTGGCGAGGTCATGCTGCTTTTCACAGCGGAGTTGCCAGCGCCCGCCAGGATACTCGCGCCCGTAAGCATGGGCGTAGTGGAGGGCGAGGGCGGTCTTGCCCATGCCGCCGAGTCCTTGCACGGCGGTAGCGACGCCGACGGGACCGAGGCGCACTTTCTTGTGCAGCGCGGCCAGCTCGGTGAGGCGACCGACAAAGCCGGGGTTCGCCGCGTCGAGATTTCCCGGCACATCGCGAGCGAGGTCGAGCTGCTCGATTTTTCCGCGCAGATGCTCGCTCACCTGGCGGAGCCGCTCGCGCACTTCAATACGCTGGAGCGCATCGCGCCCTTCGGGCTGCCACGGAGCGAAGCTAATGCCATGGCGACGCTGCAAGTCCTGCATCCAGCGCAAGGACTCGGCCTTCTCCGGCGCGGTGAGATCGCTCGGCTCGATGAAGTAGATGGTGGCGATGCTCGCGCCGTATTGGCCGCGAGCCAGCTCGTGCTTGATCCACTCCGCCCACTCCCAACGACACGGCTCGGAGCGAAAGTAACCGGGCGATAGGCAGGCAAGGAAGAGCCGAGAGGATTGCAGATGCGCTAGGATGGTGTCTCGCCAGTCCTCAAAGAGCCGGATGTCAGTGCGGTCGAAGAAGGCGTCGATCTTGTGCCCGGTGAGCGTCTCGTAGTCCGCCTCCAGTTCATCATGCAGCGCGCTGACGAAGCCGAGCACGTCATCCTTCCGCGAGTAGGAGATGAATAGATCGGATGCTTCCAGCATGAAGTGCAAAGAAGCAGGCCAAATGGCCTGCGGCAAGGCAAACACTTTGGGTGATCAGCCACAGTTGAGTACGAAGCATCTGCGCAAACTTGGCACTGGGTCATTTCCGTCATGTAAGTGGCGCAATTTCGCCAGATGCGTCGCGTTTCAGCACGCGCATGAAATTCGCCTGCCTTTTCTTTCTCGCCGCCGTCAGCTTCGTCAACGCTGCTGATCTGACCCCGAAACTCGGCTCCTTGGGCGAAAAGCTCCTCGAAGAAACCTTCAGCGCCCCCGAAGTGCCCAAAGGCTGGAACGCGAACACCGGCTCTCTGCGCATTGTCGATGGCACCCTGCGAGCTGCTGAAAAATCCAGCGACATGCACATCGGCGCGTTTCGTTACCGCCTGCCGGTCCAGGACTGCGCCGTGCAGATCGACTTCAAGCTCGGCGAGGCTCGGGTCATCAACCTCGGTTTCGATCCGGCACCGGGTGAGTTGAAGAAAAAGGGCCACCTGCTGTCCGTCGTCATCAGCAAAACCGGCTGGAGTCTCATCGAGCACAACGACAAGGCCAATCCCGAGAGCAAAACGAAGACGCACGCCAAAGCCGAGACCGACTTTGACCCCGCCAAGACCTACACGCTTCTCCTCGAGTGCAAAGGCGACAACGTCGTGGCCCAGATCACCGGCAAGGAGCCGCTCAAGGCCACCGCACCTGATTTCCACGTCAAAAAGCCCGGCCTCGTCTTCCGCATGGGCGGCAAGGACGGCCAGGAGGTCGCCTTCGACAATGTGCGGGTGTGGGCTCTGAAGTGAGGTGGCATCCTGGAGATTGACGTGCGTTCGATCTGAGGAAGAGTGCGCCAGCGGCGCACTCATGATTCTTTTTCAAGAGCTTCCCACCTTCACCCGGCAGGCAGCCGCCCTGCTGCCTGACGATGAACTTTTCGCCCTCCAAGACCAGCTTCTCGAACATCCCGCCGCAGGAGACGTCATCCCCGGCGGCAAAGGCCTCCGTAAACTGCGCTGGCGTGGCAGCGGTCGGGGCAAACGCGGCGGCCTGCGCATCATTTATTTCTGGGTCACCCAGGCAGGGACGATCATCCTCTGCCGTGTTTATGCCAAGAATGAGCAGGAAGACCTCGGGAAATCTGAAGTGCGCCAAATCCTCCAACAGCTTGATCCATGAAAACATCCGAGATTAACACCATCCATCGTGAAATCGCCGCCCTGCGCCGTGGCACTTTGAAACCTCTACGAGCCTGGAAAGTTGAGCGCCTGCCCGACGGCACTATTCGTCGCACGGCCCTGCATGAGACAAAAGCTCCTGCCACGAAAGTTCCGTCGGCGAAGAAACTGGCCGGTGAAGCCCGTGAAGCGCTCAAGATCACGCAGAAGGACTTCGCCACACTCATCGGTGTCAGCGTCCGCACGTTGCACCAATGGGAACAGGGACGGCGCAAGCCAACCGGAGCCGCCCTGGCGCTGCTGCGCATTGCCCGCAGCAGTCCTCGGGCGGTTTTGAAAGCTTTGCACGGTGCCTCGGCAGCGTGAGGTCCCGCACTCACATCTTCGGCTTCCAAAATCTCTCCAAAAATCCCCTCGCTCCCTCAGGCGGCGTGCTACTCTCACGGCGAACCACTCGTTCGCCATGAAAACCACATTCAGCCTCGCGCTGCTGCCAGCCATGACGCTGGCGTTTGTCTCCGCCACCGCCATTTCCACTGCGGTTCCCATCAAGGGCCGTACCGACACCAAAACACCGCCGCCGCAGGCTCTCGAAGCCGAGATCAGCATCAATCCGGCGGAGCTTGCGCCGGACTCGACCATCGAAGTCGTGTTCCCGACGCCGATGGTCGCGAAGGAGCGTATCGGCAAGAATGCAGAAACCTCACCGCTCGTCGTCACACCGGAACTCACCGGCACCTTTGAGTGGACGAGCACGCGCAGCGGGCATTTTCACCTGACGCAGGCTCCGAAGTTCGCCAGCAGCTACGATTTCAAACTGCGCAGTGGATTGACCGACTTGGCAGGCAAGCCGCTCTCGACCGAAACACTCGATTCCGTCGAAAGCGCCCGCTTCCGCATCATCGACCAGCATCCGCGTTGGTTTGATGACGACGCGCAGAACCGCAGCCCGCGTTTCCTCTTTGAGTTCAACGACGGCGTCACACCTGCGGAAGCGGCGAAGCACATCAGCTTCGTGTCCGAGTCGTCGCCAAAGCCCATCGCGGCAAAAGTGCGTCATGCCACGGGCAAGGACTTCACCCGCTGGAGCGCCGAAGCGCAGCCGACTTGGGCGGAGGAGATTTCCAAGGCCAAACCGGCAGTCACCGACGACGCGCCGCGTCTCAGTGCCATCGTGGTGGAGCCGGTGTCGCCGCTTTCCATCGGCAAATGGAAGCTCAACATCGCGGAAACGCTTGGCAACGCCTCGGGGCAAAATCAGCTCGCCACCGGCGACGAAATCACGCTGGGCGAGATCAAGCCCTTCGCCGTCACGCATGTCAGTGCGCACACGCCGTTCGACAGCGACTACTACCTCGAAATCGACTTTAACAAGCGCCTGCTGCCGCCTTCGGATGAAGAAATGAA
>CAXNGR010000437.1:0-4582 GCA_964201265.1 Verrucomicrobiaceae bacterium | reverse complement strand
CTCGTTTACACGATCCTACTGGTTTATCCGTCCAAAGACCCGGCACGCGACGCCATCGCACTGCATCCGGGGCACCGAAAGGACTACAAGTTCAGCGTTGGTGGTTTCAACACGACGAATCGCTTCCTGGATGCCGTCATCAGCCTGCTCACGGAGCGCTGGAGCGGTGCGCACCCTGAACATGGGCGCGTGTGGGGCTGGATTGTTGGCAACGAGGTCAACTCACACTTCCTCTGGAGCAACATGGGCCTTGTTTCGCTCGAAACAGCCGCCAGCGAGTATGAAAAGGCCTTTCGCATCGCCCACAATGCGATCCGCAGGCATTCGCAGCATGCGAGGACCTATGTCTCGTTCGATCATCACTGGGCAAGCAGCATGCACAACGTCAGTGCGCAGGAGGCCACGCCAGGACGCGACTTCCTTGACACCTTCGCACGTCTGGTGCGTGAACGTGGCGACTTCGATTGGAACGTGGCATGGCATCCCTACCCCGAAGACCTGAACAATCCGCGTGCCTGGGCAGATAAAAGCATCAGCACCGACGACAACAGCAACAAGGTCACTTTCAAGAACCTGCAAGTCCTCGCCCAGCATCTCTCCAAGCCGGAACTCCTCTTTCAAGGCAAGCCGCGCCGGATCATCCTCAGCGAGCAGGGCTTCCAAACGCTGCTCACGCCGGAGGGTGAAAAGCTCCAGGCCGCCGCCTACGCGTACGCTTGGGAGAAAATTCAAACCCTACCCACGGTGGATGCCTTCATCTATCATCGTCACGTCGATCACGCGCACGAGGGCGGCCTGCGCCTCGGTTTGTGGCGCAATGCACCGCACTCCGTCGCTGATCCGCACAGCAAGAAGCTGATTTATGATCTCTTCAAGAAAGCTGGAACGCCTGAGTGGCGTGCGGCAGCGGATGCGCTGCTGCCAGTGACGGGATTAAAAGCCTGGGGGCAATAGCCGCTGCCACCGGGCCATTTCGCACTCGTGAATGAGGCGATCTTTTTCATTGCAGCGCCTTCGGTGATACGAAAATCGCAGATGAACATGCCGATGTGCGGAGCGGGCCACCACGATCACGAATGGCACACATGCTGCGTATCAAGCGTGCATGATTAGTGCCCTGACGTGACGAAGCCCCCTGTCATTCCAAGAACGAATCCATGCCAGAAACCGGAACCGGCTTCCATGCAGCCGGGCCAGATAGGTATCTCTGAACCCCTCTTTGATCCGTATCCATCCAGCGAACAGCCTGCACACGCTGACTCCCATGGGCGCAGGAGTGGCGTGCATGGCTGTCCTCAAAACCCAAGCCGATGAAGCCGATCGTTGAAAAGCCCTCCCCAAGCTCAGCTGCGGAGCCCGTGGTGTGCGATGTGGTGAGGGGGAAGGATTTTGGCTGTGTGTGGCACTACCACCCCGAGCACGAAATCACCCTGGTTACGAAAGGCGGAACGGAGCGGGTGGTGGGCGACAAGATCACACCGCTCCAGCCAGGAGATCTGGTGTTCATCGGATCGAATGTGCCGCATGATTTCCGCAATCAACCGCTCCCAGGTGCCCCCATTGGCGAAGTGGAGGCCATCGTCGTGCAGTTCATGCCGCAGCTTCCAGGGCTGGATGACTGGCTGCACCGCAGTTCCATGCAAACCACGCGGCGGTTGTTTCAACGCGCCAGCCAGGGATTGGAGGTGACTGGAATCACCCGGCTGACGGCCACGCGGATGATGAAAGATATGCCGGAGGCGCAGGGCATGAAGCGCGTCATTTTGCTGCTGCAACTGCTCGACCTGCTCGCGAACTCGGAGGACTTGCGGGAAATCTGCCCAGCAGTGCTGCCCACCCCAGCGCCCAACGATGCGCCAGACCGCGTGGGGATCGCCTGTGAGCACATCAAAGCGCATCTGACGGAGCCGATCTATGTGGAGGAGCTGGCCGCGCTGGCGGGTCTGGGAAGAAGCGCCTTCAGCCGTCTCTTCAAACACAGCACCGGACGCACGGTGCCGCAGTATGTGAACGAGTTGCGCATCGTGCGCGCCTGCCAGTTGCTGGCCGAGTCTGATCTGACCGTGGGTCAGATCGCGTTTGAATGCGGTTTTGTGTCACCCGCGCATTTTCAGCGGCAGTTCAGGACTCACCAAGAGTGCGCCCCTATGGCCTACCGTAACCGAGTTCGCCAAGCGTCCTGAGACCGTGCCAAAAGCTGGCATTGCACAAAAAGCGTCTCCTTTGCGCGATTTAGGGACTGTCTGAGGCAGGGATGTGGCCCTTGGGATGCTTAGCAAAAAGGCATCCCCCTTATGAAACGCCCCTGCCCTTTCCCCCAAGGGTCGCATGGCGCTGTTTCCCGCGTCACGCTGGTGGCGCTGGTGCTGCTGCCATTCCTCCCGCTGAACGCCGCCACCTTGACCTGGGATGCCGATGGCACCGCTGGAGGCGCGACGGGGGGCACGGGGACTTGGAACACGAGCGCTGTGCTTTGGAACAACGCGGGAACGATGCAGGCGTGGAACAATCTGGCCAACGACCTCGCTCTCTTCGGCGGCACAGCGGGCACAGTGACGCTGGGTAGTCCAGTCACGGTTGTGGGAATGACTTTCAACAGCAGTGGCTACACGATTGCAGGAGCAGGCAACACCTTGACCCTGGGAGGGTCGGTGAATGTGACCACCGCAGAACACACGGCACTGATCAACTCGGCCATCACCTTTTCAGCAGCGACAAACTTTGGTGGAGCGGGAAATTTGACCCTTCATGCCGACAGCACCGTCGCGGGGGCTAATTTCAATGTCACGAAAGGAGGCGCAGGGACGCTGACGCTGGCTGGCGCCCTCACGGACGCGGGGCTTTTGACCGTCAGCGGGGGCGTGGTCGATCTGACGGGAAGCTACATCCGAACCGTCTATGGCAACAACATCGGTCTCAGTGTGGGCAACGGCGCGACGCTGAACGTGACCGGACAACTCGGCACGGCGGAAGTTCCGACCGGACAAACCGCCTTCGCTGGCAACAGCATCACCAACTTTTCCGGCACCGCGTTCATGTCAGGCACATCCGCCACTTTTCGTGTGGGAGAGGGCACCAGCGCCACCGTCAATGTGACGGGTGGGACGCTCACCATCGGGACGAGCTCAGGCGGTGTCGCACTTGGACGCAACCACGCCAATGCCAGCGGCTTCCTCAACATCTCAGGCGGCAGCATGATCGTGGGAAGCAGCAGCAGCTCCATCCGCATCGGCGCCGGGTACTCCAATACGGAAACCAGTGGTGCCAGTGTACTCACGATTTCGGGCACGGGGCTCTTCGACACGCTGGTTTCGACGGGAACCATCCATCTAGGCTCCAATCTCGCTGGGAATACGGCCAGCACGGGCACGATCAACCTCAATGGCGGAACGCTGGCGACGAACCGCACCATCACGGGCGGCACGGTGGGAGCATCCATCTTCAACTTCAACGGGGGCACATTCAAAGCCAATGGCACCACCGCGACGCTGGCGACCAGCCTCACAACCGTGCAGGTGCGCGATGGTGGCGCGGTGATCGACAGCAACGGCTTCAACATTGCCATCGCCAAAACCATCATCCACTCCACGATCAGCGGTGACAACGCTCTGGACGGAGGCCTCATCAAACAAGGCACCGGCACGCTGACACTCTCCGGCACGGAAGCGAACAGCTACACCGGCCTGACGCTGATCAAAACGGGCGAGCTGGCGTTGTCCAAAACTGCGGGTCTGAATGCGATTGCGGGCAGCATCACGATCGGTGACGGCACCACCAGTGCGCTCCTTCGGCTCATCAATGCAGACCAGATCGCCGACACCAGCGTCATCAGCCTGTTCGGCACAGCGGCCAATGCAGGCGTCTTCCGCCTCAACGGCAAGGCCGAGACCATTGGTGGCCTCAGCAGCACGAGTGGCGCGGGCGTGGTGGAAAATGAAAGTGCTACCAGTGCCACGCTCACCCTCCAAAACACCGGCACGCAGACATTCAGTGGTCTGCTGCGCAATGGAACCCTGGCGGGTGTTTTATCGCTGAACAAAGACGGCCTCGGCACTCAGATACTCAGCGGTGCCAGCACCTACACGGGCAGCACAATGCTCAACGCCGGTACATTGCAGTTCGGCATCAGCAACGCGCTGAATGCCACCACCGCCGTCACTCTGACAGGAGCTGCAGGCAGCGCCTCGCTTGATTTGAATGGCTTCAACTGGACCGCAGGTGCCATCACCTTTTACAACACCACTTCGACTGCCACCAGCCAGGCAACGATCAACATCGGCAGTGGTGGGCTTCTCACTCTGGGCAGCACCACGTTCACACTGAACAATCACAACAATCCGCTCGGAGCGCAGATCACTGGCGGCACGCTGGACCTCGGCGCGGCGACGCGCACCTTCACCGTTGCAGACAGCAGCAACGCCGCCGTTGATTTAAGCATCAGCTCGGCCATCACCTCGACCGCAGGGGCGTTCGGCATCACGAAAGCGGGCGCAGGCACCCTGCGGCTGACCGGCCCAGTCAATATCGGAGGCAGCGTCTCAGTCAGCAATGGCGTGCTCGAAATCAGTGGCAGCGTTAGCAC